>LJUF01000059.1 GCA_001303665.1 Phycisphaerae bacterium SM23_33
GCCGAGCCCCGCACCAACCGCCTGGTGGTCAAGGGTCCCGCCGCCGACATCGAAGCCGTTGAGAAGCTGGTCCAGCAGCTGGACCAGAAGACCGAGACCGAGCGCGAGATCCACGTCGTGCGGCTGAAGGCGGGCGACGCCGCCCAGCTGGCGACGGCGCTGAGCCGGCTGCTGTCGGAGCATACCGGCCGCGGCGCGCCGCAGGATCAAACCATCCGCGTGGAGGCCGACCGCGGCACCAACAGCCTGCTCATCACCGCCGCCCCCGGCGACTGGCAGCGGATCAAGGGCTTGCTCGACGAGCTGACCAAGGAAACCGAGGAGGTGACCGCCTCGACCAGGATCTTCGCCCTGAAGCACGCCAAGTCCGCCGACCTTGCCCCGGTGCTGCAGCGGATCTTCGCGCCGCGGCAGCAGCGGCCGCAGCGCGGCCGGCCCGAGACCGTCCCCGCGGTCATCACCCACGATTCGCAGTCCAACACGCTGGTGGTCAGCGCCAGCGGCGAAGACTTGGCCGAGATCGAGCGGCTGCTGGCAACCATGGACGTGCCGCCGAAGCAGGAGGCGCAGATCCAGGTCCGCACGTACGCCCTGACCAACGCCGACGCCGCCTCGCTGGCCCGGTCGCTGGAGCGGCTGTTTGCGGTCGACCGCCGCGCCGGTGGGGCGGCCGAGCAGCCCCAGCCCAGGTTCCAGGCCGAGGCCAATTCCAACCAGCTCGTGGTGGCCGCCACCGCCGAGCAGTTCGAGATGATCGACAAGCTCATCCAGACGGTGCAGAAAGCCGCGGCCGAGTCCCAGACCCTCGTCAAGCTCTTCGAGCTCAAGCACGCCCGGGCCGCCGAGCTGGCCCCCGCGCTGGAACGGATCGTGCAGGCGGAGCTGGCCGCCCAGCAGCGCCGCGGCGCCGCTCGCGGCCTGCGCAAGGACTTCCAGGTCAGCGTGGACGAAAGGACCAACTCGCTGCTGGTCACCGCCCCGGCCGAGACCATGGCCGTCATCGAGAAGCTGCTTCCCGCGCTGGACGCCGCCGACACCACGGTCCAGGTCACCAAGGTCGTGGAGCTGGAAAACGCCGACCCGCAGGAGCTGGCCGACGCCCTGAACGCCGTCCTCACCGGCCAGCCCGCCCCCCAGCGCCGCGGCCAGGGGCCCATGCCGGTCAATATCTCCGCCCTGAAGGGCAAGAAGGTGCTGGTGGTGCCGGCGCGTTCGGCCCGGGCGGTGCTGCTGACCGGCGAGAAGGACGACGTGGCCTTCGCCGAGAAACTGATCCTGCAGATCGACCAGCGCCCGGCCACGGACAGGGCCATTGTGAGGACCTTTCCGCTGAAGCACGGAAAGGCCGAGGACCTCGCCGTCGTGCTGACCAATACGGTCGGACAGCTCAGCGGCCGTGAGAGGGGCGCCGTGCCCACCCGCATCAGCGCCGACAAGAACGCAAACACGCTGGTGGTCTCGGCCGCCGGCAACGTCATGGAGCAAATCGAAAAGGTGCTTCAGGACATCGACGTGGAAGGGGCCGTAAAGGGCGCCCCGACCATCGAGATCGTCAGGCTCAAGAACGCCAAGGCCGACCAGATGGCTTCGGCCCTGAATGCCGCCCAGGGGGCAGACCCGCGCCGGCGGGGGCGTCCCGGACAAGTCGAGGAAGACGTCGTCCGCGTCACGCCCGACACCGCCTCCAACAGCGTGCTGCTCACCGGCCGGCCGGACCAGATCTCCGAAACCAAGAAACTCATCATCACGCTGGATGAAAGTTCCGCCGAGTTGACCTCCGAGATGCGGATCTTTCAGCTCCAGCAGGCCAAGGCCGCGGAGCTGGTGCCGGTGCTGGAGAAAATCCTGATCGGTCAGGCCCGCGGCCGCGGCGGCCGGCCCGGGCCGGAAGGCGACATCCGCATTGCGGCCCAGGACAACGCCAACGCGGTGGTGGTTCAGGGCCCGCCGGACATCATTGCCCTGGCCCAGCAGATCATCAAGGAGTTTGATCGCGAGGGGGCGGCGGAAACGGTCATCCAGATCGTGCCGCTGACCAACGCCGAGGCCTATACCCTGGCTGAATCGGTCAATCAGGCCCTGGCCGGGCAGGCCGACCCCAGGCGGCGGGGGCCCGCCGAGCCGCCCCCGGCCGTGGTCGTGGCCGACGGCAACTCCAACTCCGTGCTGGTGCGCGGCAACCGGCTGGAGGTGGAAAGGGCCGTCCAGCTCATCCAGCAATTGGACGCCGGCGGCAAAGGCGTCGGGGCGCAGGTGCGCGTCTTCCCGCTTCAGCACGCCGAGGCGCCCCTGCTGGCCAAGACCATGGAGGCGCTGTTCCGGCAGATCCTCACCCAGCAGCGCCAGCGGGGCGGTCCGCGGGGGGGCGCCCCCGCGGAGAGCTTCAGCGTGGCCGCCGACGAGCGGACCAACTCGCTGATCGTTTCGGCCAGCCCGGGCAACTTCGCCACCGTCGAGGCGCTGCTGCAACAGCTCGACGTGGACGCCGAGGTCGCCGTCCGCGACGTCCACTACGTCCCGCTGCTGCACGCCGCCCCCACCGAGCTGGCGGCCAAGATCGACGCCATGTTCGCCGACCGCAAGAAGGCCGACCGGCCGTCCGTCACCGCCGACGAGCTTTCCGGCGGCCTCACCGTCATTGCCAAGGAGGCCGACTACCGCGTCATCGAGGACGTGGCCGCCAAGCTGGATGAAGCCGCCGAGCCGAATTACATCCAGGTCCGGGTGATCCCGCTCTCGGCGGGAGCCCGGGCGGAGAAGCTGGCCGAGGCCCTCAAACGCGTGTACGAGCAGATCAGCGACACCCCGGTGCAGATCACCGACAAGCTGCCCACTCGCTCCACCGGCGGCGAGGACCTGTTCCTGCCCGCCCCGGCCGACCCCGACGCACCGGGCGCGCCGAAAGAGCCGACGGCGCCGCCGGCTGGCGCCGCCGCCCCGGCCAGCCAGCCGGCCACCGCGGCCGCCCAACCGAGCCCCCCAGCCCCGCCGGTCATCATCGCCGTGGACAAGGCCACCAACTCGCTGATCGTCTCGGCCGGACGGAAAGAGATGCAGGAGATCGATTCCCTGATCTTCACCCTCACCAGCAACGTGCCGGACGAAGCCGAGCCCAAGGTGATCAAGCTCAAGATCGCCGACCCCGCCTCGGTGGCCAAGACGATCGACGCCCTGTTCAACCCCAAGCCGGTGGCCGCCCCCAGGCCCCAGCCCGCGCGCGGCAGAACGCAACAGCAGCAACAGCAGCAGCCGGCGGCGCCCGCCCCCGCCGCCAAGCCGACCGTCACCATCGTGGCCGACGTCCGCACCCGCAGCGTCGTCATTCGGGCCAAGCCCTCCGACATGGACTTGATCGAGGCGCTGATCCAGCAGTTGGACACGGCCGCGGAGGTGGTCTCGGTGGTGAGGGTCATCCTGCTGAAGAACACCGACGCCGCCGAGGTGGCCAACAACCTCAGGCAGTTGTTCAGTCCCAGCCTCTCGGCCGCGGCCGCCCCTGCGGCCGCGGGAGGCAGGGCCCCCAGGAACCAGGAACTGGTGCGGCAGATGCTGGAGCTGCGACAGGCCCAGGGCCAGCCGGTGGACACGTCGGTGGGGGTGATGGTGTCGGCCAACCGGATGACCAACTCCGTGATCGTGGCGGCCCCCAACGACGCCATGGAGCTGATCGTCAAGCTGGTGGAGGAGCTGGACCAGGCCCCGGCCGCCGGCGGCACGGCCGTCAGGATGTTCAAGATCAAGCATGCCGAGGTCCCCGACGTGGTGGGGGCGGTTTCGCAGATATTCGCCCGACCGACGCGCGGCGGGGCGGCGGCGCCCCGGGGCGCTCAGCCGGCCGGGGTGGCCGTCACCGGCGACGAGTCAGCCAGGATGGTCATCGTGGCCGCCCGGGTGGATGAGTTCCCGCTGATCGAGCAGGTCATCACCGAGCTGGATGCGGCCGGGGCAACTGAGACGGCCGAGGTGCGGGTCTACCGGCTCCAGCAGGGCGACGCCACCTCGGTCGCCGAGGCCATCAGCCGCACGCTGCTGCAATCCGCCCCCAGCCGCCGCGGCCAACCGCCCGCCGCCGGCGGGGCGACGCGAATCTCCGCCGAGGCCGGCAGCAATTCCATCGTCGTGCGGGCCTCCGAAACCGAACACCAGCGCATCGCCAAGCTGATCACCGAGATGGACCAGAGCGCCCAGGAGGCCAGCTTCCGTACCCTCCAGCTCCATAACGTCGACGCCCGCGACGTGGTCAACGCCCTCAGCCGCATGATCGCGTCCTGGCCGAGAAAGCGCAACGAGCCGCGCCCGGCCGTGGCCTTCAACAGCAGCAACAACACGCTGATGGTCAGCGGCACGGAAGGCCACATCGAGGCCATCACGAAGATGGTGCAGGAGCTGGAGTCCGGCAAGGCCGAGAAGGTGCAGGTCCAGTTCATTCCGTTGACCAATGCGGCCGCCGCCGACATAGTGCAGGCCCTGAGCTTGTTCTTCGGCCCGCGGGCGGCGGACCCGGCCAACCGTAGCGTCACCATCACTGCCGACGACCGCAGCAACGCCCTGCTGGTAGCCGCCCAGGCCGAGCCGCTGCAATCCATCCTCGCCCTGGTGGGAAAGCTGGACCGGCCCGAGGCCCTGGGCGAGGCGCGGCAGGTGGTCATTCCGCTGGCGCACGCCCCGGCCGAGGGCGTCGCCCGCGCCATCACCCAGGCCTTTGCCCCTGCCCGCGGGGTGCGGGTGCGGGCGGAAGACCTGGTCACCGCCGCGGCCGAGCCCACCACCAACACCGTGATCGTCTCGGCCTCCGAGAAGAACCTCCAGAAAGTCCAGGCGCTGATCAAGCAGGTCGACACGGAGACCACCGGCGGGCAGAAGACCGAGTTCATGGTCCTGGAAAACGCCAATGCCCCCGAGCTGGCGCGGGTGCTGTCCCAGGTGATCCGCCAGACCGGTCGGGCGCGGGGCGGGGAAGAGCCCCCGACCGTCTCCGGCGACGCCTTGACCAACGCCCTGGTCCTGCGGGGCAAAAAGAGCGACCTGGACGAGCTGCTGGCCATGGCCAAGCAGCTCGACCAGGCCGCGATCAAGAAGACCTCGCAGACGTACATCCTGCCGCTGAAGAACGCCGACGCGGTGACGGTGGCGGAGATGGTTTCTCGGCTGCACCGGGAGGAGGCCGCGGCCGCCCGGCAGGCCCGCCAGACGGTGGAGCCGCTGGCGGTCTCGGCCGACGCCCAGGCCAACGTGGTGGTCCTGGTCGGGGCCGAAGAGCAGCACAAGCGGTTCTCCCAACTGATCAATCAGATTGACGAGATGAGCCCGGGCCGGGCCAACCTGCGCTTGATCCTGCTGAAGAACGCCGACGCCGAGGACGTGCTCAAGGCCATCCAGCAGCTCTTCGGCAGCGGCGGCGCCCCGCGCGTCACCCGCCCGCGACAGGCGCCCAAAGCCGGCGGCCCGGAGGCCACCGTCCTGACCGGCCAGCGGGCGCTGCTGGTCAACGCCTCCGACAAGGACTACGAAGCCATCCAGCAGCTGGTGAAGGCCCTGGACGAGGCCGCGGCCGGGGCCAAGCGGGAAGTGATGATGTTTGCGCTGCAGAAGGCCCCCAACGACCGGGTGGCCACGGCCCTGAACACCATGTACCGCGCCGCCGCCCGCCCGGGGCGCCCCGAGGACGTCGTCTCGATTGCGCCGCTGGTGGGCACCAACGCGGTGGTGGTCACCGCCACCAAGGAGAAGATGGAAGAGGTGGGCCAGCTGATCCGGCAGATGGACGGGGTGGAGGTCGCCGGCGAGATGCAGTTCAAGCTGTTCGTGCTGCAGAACACCAGCGCCACGAAGATCCTGCCGGCGTTGCGGACGATGGTCCGCCCGCTGCAGCAGGCCCGGCCGAACCAGCCCATCAACCTGGAGGCTGACCAGCGCACCAACTCCATCATCGTCTCCACCCAGGCCCCCGTGTTGGATGAGATCGAGCGGATGATCAAGCTGCTGGACGACGTCCCGCCCTTCAAGACCAGCGACGTGCTGGCCATCCCGCTGAAAAACGCCGACGCCCCCACCTTGGCCAACGTGCTCACCAACATACTCACCCCGGGCGTCCAGGCGGTGCTCACCCCCGAGGCCCGGGCGCTTCAGGAGCAGGTGCGGATGCTGCGGCTGCAGCAGGGCAAGGAGGGCATCGGCCCGCTGGACCTGACCAAGCCCATCAAGATCACCTCCGACCCGCCCGTGCGCGGCCAGCTCGGCTCCAACAGCCTGATCATCTCCTCCACCCCGGAGAACCTCTCGGCCATGGCCGAGATCGTCAAGCTGCTGGACACCCTGCCCATCGCCGAGGGCGTCCGGGTGCAAATCATCCACCTGAAGAACTCCGACGCCATCAGCGTGATGCAGCTGCTGCGCGAGATCTTTACCCAGGGCCGGCTGCTGGCCGGCCGGTCCGGCACACCCACCGCCGGCCGGGCCATGCCCGAAACCGCCACCGGCACCGGCCTGACCGGCGGGCTCAACGTCACCGCGGACGCCCGGACCAACTCCCTGATCCTGGCCGGCTGCGAAGAGGCCCTGGCCCTGGGCACGCTGCTGGTGAAGGACCTGGACCGCCAGCCCACCGGCGAGTTCACCGAGGTGAAGGTGTTCAAGCTGGCGCACGCCGACGCGGCCCGGCTGGCCCCGCTGATCCAGCAGGTCTTCGCCGAGCAGCCCACCCCGGCCGACGCCCCCGGTGTGGCCGGGGCCCGGACGTACGTGACCCGGCTACGGATGCTGCGCGAGCGGGCCCAGCCCGTCGCCGCCCAGGTCGCCCGCAGCCACCCCACCCTGCTGGCCCGGCCCGAGGCCAACGCCAACCTGCTGATCGTGGCGGCCCGGACGGACCTGATGCCCATCGTCAGCGAGCTGGTGCAGCAGATGGACGTGCCCGGGGCCGGCTCCATGACCGTCGTCCGCATCTACCCCCTGGAAAACGCCGACGCCAGCCGCATGAGCCAGGTCATCCAGGGCCTTTACACCGGTCCCAACGCCGCCCTCATCCGGCCGGAGGACCGGCCCACCATCACTGTGGACATCCGCACCAATTGCCTGATCGTGGCCGCCTCCGAAAAGACCTACGCCATGATCGACGCCGTGCTGAAGAAGCTCGACGCCAAGCTGCCGATTGAGCTGCGGGACATCCGCCTGGTGAAGCTGGAAAACGCCGACGCGGCCACGCTGGGCCCCACGCTGCAGCAGATGATGGACGCCCGGGTGCAGCGCCAGCAGAGCCTGGGCGTCAAGGACGCCGAGGCCCTGCGGATGATCATCATCCCCGACGCCCGCAGCAACTGCCTGATCGTGGGCGGCTCGGCCGAAGGCTTCAAGCTGGTGGAGGACCTGGCCAAGCGGCTGGACGAGGCCGAGCCGGCCCTGGCCGGGAAGATCCAACTGGTGGCGTTGAAGAACGCCAACGCCGGCACCCTCAGCGCCACGCTGAACAACCTCTTCAACCAGCGCTACCAGGCCGCCCGCACGCCGGAGCTGCAGAGGCAAAAGCCGGTCATCGTGCCGGACCTGCGGATCAACATGCTGATGGTCTCGGCCAACCAGGACGACAGCAAGATCATCCAGTCGCTGGTGTCCAAGCTCGACGCCACGCCGCCGGACCCGGCGGTGCAGCTGGCGGTGATCCCGCTGAAGTTCAACGACGCCGGGGCCGTGGGCCCGATGATCCAGCGGATTTTCGCGGACCGGCTGAGGGCGATGACCCCGCCCGGGCAGCCGGTGGCCCCGCAGGACGTGGTGTCGGTGGACACCGACGCCCTGAGCAACGCCCTGGTGATCTCGGCCAGCAAGGAGAACCTGGCGTACATTCGCGACCTGCTGGGCAAGGTGGACGTGGAGCCGCCGCTGGAGACCGGCTTGGTGCGGATGTTCCCGCTCCAGCACGCCGACGTCTCACGCGTGGCGGCCATGCTGCAGGCGCTCATCCAGCAGGGGCTGTACAAGCCCGGGCTGCTCACCCTGGCGGACACCGCCCTGGCCCGCGCCCGGGAGAAGGTGGCCATCACCTCCGACCTCCGCACCAACGTGCTGATCGTCTCGGCCAGCAAGGAGAACATGGCGGTGGTGGAGGAGATCATCCGCAAGGTGGACGTGAAGGAGACCTGGGGGCTGGTGGGCAACATCAGGCTGTACACGCTGCAGCACGCCGACGCGGCCCGGCTGGGGCCGGCGCTGCAGCAGATGTTCGATCGCAAGCGCCAGGCGGAGGCCGCCACCGGGGCCCCGCCGCGGTCGCTGCCGGTGGTGATCGTCCCCGACGAGCGGACCAACACGCTGCTGGCGGCCGCCAGCAAGGAAAGCTTCGACGAGCTCGACCAGCTGATCGCCAAGCTCGACGTCAAGGACATCCTCGAGACGTACGAATTCCGGGTCTTCTACCTGCAGCAGGCCTCCGCCGCCATGCTGGAGCCTATCCTGCGGCAACTGTTCACGGAGCGGGCCCGCGGCCGGCCGGCCGGGGCCAGCGTCACCATCATCGCCGACCCGAAGGCCAACTCCCTCATCGTCGGCGCCGAAAAGGACGACCTGGCGGCGGCCGAGAGCCTCATCGCCAGCCTGGACAAGGCCGGCCCGCCGGCCGGACAGGTCGTGCGGGCCTTCCCCATCCTCAAGGCCGACGCCACCCAACTGGCCAAGACGCTCCAGCAGCTGTACGACGCCACCGCCCCCACCGGCGCCAAGAGCGGCATCACCATCACCGTGGATGAGCGCTCCAACTCCATCCTGGTCTCGGCGGCCGCCGGCGACATGGACAAGGTCGTCGATCTGATCAGCAAGCTGGACACCGCCCCCGTCACGGACGTGACAGAGATCCGCATCTTCACCCTCCGGCACGCCGACGCCACCCAACTGGCCAGCGTCCTCACGGAGGCCCTGACCAACAAGCCCAAGCCGCTGGCAACGGTCTCGCCCAACCGGGCGACGCTGCTGCGGCTGGTGACCGAGTCGCCGGAAGGCAAGCAGTTGACGGCCTCGGCCGTCAAGGAAGGCATCATGATCACGCCGGTGCCGCGGACCAACTCGCTGCTGGTGCAGGCGCCGGTGGAGACGATGCCGCTGCTGGCCAAGCTGGTGGAGGCCCTGGACAACACCGACCCGCGGATGGCGGAGATCCGGGTCTTCACGCTGATCAACGCCGACGCCACGCAGATGGCGCGGGTGCTCAACGAGCTGTTCCGGCTGCAACTGGCCAACACGCAGCGGCAGGCGGCCCGCTACGCCATGGCGACCACCCAGCCCGCGGGCCCGGCGGCAACGCTGGGGTCGGCCGAGCAGACCGCCTGCTCCATCACCGTGGACAACCGCACCAACTCGCTGGTGGTGGGCGGGACGCGCGAGTACGTGGAGCTGGTCGGGCGCGTCATCCAGGACCTGGACGCCTCCCCCGCGGAGGACCGCCAGACCCTGTGCTACCGCCTCCGCCACGCCCAGGCCCCTGACATCCAGACGGCCCTGGGGCAACTGCTCGACCAGGAGCGCCAGCGGATCGTGGCCACGCTCGGGGCCGACGCCGTGGGGGCGGCCAGGGAACTGCTGGCCCGCGAGGTCGCCATCGTAGCCGAGGCCAAGTCCAACATGCTGCTGATCTCTGGCTCGCCCCGGTTCTTCAAGGTGGTCGCCGCCATGGTGGCCGAGCTCGACCAGCCCCCGCCCCAGGTGCTGATCCAGGTGCTGCTGGCGGAGGTCACCCTGGATGACACCACGGAGTTCGGGGTGGACTGGACGTACACGGCAAGGCCCGGCGGAAACCAGATCTCCGTGGGCCCGGCCTTCGGCGTGGCCGGGGAGGGGTTCAGCTTCAGCGTCTCCACCGGCGACCTGTGGCTGCTGCTGCGGGCCCTGCAGCGGCAGGACCGGCTGGAGGTCCTCTCCCGACCGCAGGTCCTGGCCGCCGACAACCAGGAGGCCACCATCAGCATCGGCGAGCGGGTGCCGTTTCCGACCTCCTCGTACACCACCGAGACCGGCGTGACCCGCACCGCCATCGACTACGCCGACGTCGGCATCATCCTGGTGGTGACCCCGCGGATCAGCCCCGACGGGTTCGTCACCATGGACATCAGCCCGGAGATCTCCTCGCTGACGGAGTCCAGCGTGCAGATCTCCGAGAACCTCAACGCCAGGATCACCAGCAAGCGCTCCGCCCAGACCACCGTCACCGTCCAGGACGGCCACACCATCGTCCTCGGCGGACTCATCACCAGCAAGAACCAGAACCTCGAGGAGAAGGTCCCGCTGCTGGGGGACATCCCGCTGCTGGGGGCGCTGTTCAAGTTCAACAAGGTGGTCAAGACGCGAACCGAGCTGCTGATCGTCCTGACCCCGCGGATCCTGCGGACCCCCACCCAGGCGGACGTGCTGTCCAATCAGCAGATTCGCGGCCTGGGGCTGGCCAGGGGCATCCACACCGATACCTCCATCGGCGAGCTGCTCAACCCGCTGCGGGGCGTGACCCCCCTGGAGGTCAAGCAGCTGGAGACGGGCCAGCCGGCCAGCCAGCCGGCTGCCACCGGCGAGCCGGTGGTCATCCCCCTGATGCTGCCGCAGGAAAAGCCCAAGCAGCCGTCGAAAAAGTAGAGGCAGACGCAAAGGTGGAAGTGACGTTCCCAAAGCTGTGCCTCGGGCTGTTAGTGCCGGCGCTGTGTGCCGGCCTGGCAGGGTGCAACAGCGCCGCGTCCATCAGCGCCACGCCGCCACCTGCCGTGGGCCAGGTGGATAGCATCCTGGTGCAGACGCTGCCGGCGGCGGTCAACTGGGACGGCCAGCCGGGCCCGGACGGCCTGGAGGCGCGGGTCTACCTGTTTCAGTATGATCGCAAGCTGCCGGTCGCCGCCAAGGGCACGCTGGAGTTCACCGTGTACGAGGGCATCCTGCGGGCCGAGGGCATCGCCGAGGCCAAGCCCTTCTACTCCTGGCGGTTCGACGGCGAGACGCTGAAAGAGCACCTGACCCGCTCCGCCGTCGGCTGGGGCTACACCGTCCGCCTGGGCTGGGGCGCCGCCGCTCCGGCCGCCTCGGCCGTGACCCTGCTGAGCCGCTACCTCCCGCCGGAGGGCCGCCCTATCGTCGCCAGACCCATCACCCTCGCCACAGGGCCGCGCTGAAGTGATGAAATTCCGGTGCTGCCGCTGAGCGCTGTCCGCCTGGCCGTGCCGGCCCAGCCTCTTTCACGGTCCCCACCGGCTCCGCGGGGCTCACCAGCCTCCGCCGCCGCCACCTCCGCCCCCGCCGCCGGAGGAGCCGCCGCCGCCGGCCCCGCTGCCGGAGGGGGACGTCGAGGCCGACGACAGGGCGCTGGAAAGCGACCCGCCGACGGCTGTGGCAAAGCCGCCCGCCCCCAGCGAAGAAAAGGACGTGCCGCGATACCACGCGGGGCTGTAAGCAGCGCCGGCCACGCCGGCCCGGGCCAGCACGTCGGAGAACTGCTCGGCCCAGCCGTTCTCGACGTCCAGGGCCAGGGCGTAGGGGAGGAACTTCTCGAACAGTTGCGGCGTGCGCTTCGGCGCCCCGGCCAGCGGGGCGGCATATTCCAGGCGGTCCTTCTCGGCCGCGGACAGGTACATCCGAAAGCCCTCGATCTGGTCCATCAGCTTGCGGCCCTGGATGGTGGGCCGCTTCAGCAGGTGGTGGAAGCGGACGTTGGCCAGGCCCAGCAGCAGCAGCACCGGCAGCAGCCAGATGGACGTCATGCCCACCAGGATGCCGAGAACCACAACCTCGCCGATGCAGAAGGGCACGGCGAACAGGGTGAGGAACGCCGCCGAGCCGGTCTTTCCCCAGCGCCCGCCCTTTCCGGGCCGGACGG
>LJUF01000060.1 GCA_001303665.1 Phycisphaerae bacterium SM23_33
GGCCAACCTGTACGTCGCCTTCCGCTGCGTGGAGCCGGCCGGCGACAAGATCCGCGCCGCCCGCCGCAGCCACGACGGCGAGATCTGGTCGGACGATTCGGTCGAAATGTTCCTGGGCTTCGGCGGGACGTATTTCCATTTCGGGGTCAACGCCGCCGGCAGCACGTACGACGGGAAGGCCAAGGACGCGACCTGGAACTCAGGTTTTCGGGCGGCGGTGGCGAAGGCAAAGGGCGAGTGGACGGCGGAACTGGCGATCCCGCTGGACAAGTTGATCGGCGAGGGCAAGTCGCCCTCGGCCTGGGCGGCCAACTTCAACCGCAACCGCCACGTGGAGGGGGCCTGGCAGGAATCGGCCTGGTCGCCCACGCTGTCCGGCGACAGCCATGTGCCCGCCCCTGCTGTTCTCCGACCCGCCGGCCGAGCCGGATAGGGAAAAGCCGGCGGCAAAGGAAGCGGTGACGATCCTGCCCGTGGCCGAGGGCGCGGGCGAGGGCGTCGTGCGGTTCGACCTGTCGAGCTTGCCCAAGGGCACCCAGGTCTACCGGGCGGACCTGCTGGTCTTCCGCACGCGGCCGATCACGGGCGGCGACGACGAGGCCACGATTGACATCGAGATCTACCCCCTGTTCTCGGATTTCCAGGCCGGCGGCAAGCCAGCGGCGGCCGACAAGCCGCTCCAGCTCCGCAGCCCGTGGTTCGACCGGTTCGACGCCACCGAGGCGGTGCGGCAGTGGGCGGCGGGCAAACCCAACGGGGGGTTCTTCATCAAGGCCTGCCCGCTCATCGAGCTGCCCGCCACCTGCCTGGACGTGGCCTACCAGGGCGAGCCCAAGGCCGTGCCGCAGCAGGTCACCGGCGCGCGGGCCTTCCACCGCGCCGGCCAGACGTTCATCACCTGGAAGGAAATCGAAAACCCCGTGGGCACCGACGAGGTCCGCTGGGGCCGGCTGCGGGAGATCCTGGGCAGCCTGGACAAGACGCGCCGCCTGCGCTACTGCGTGTACCGCTCCGGCAAGCCCATTACGGCGGAGAGTTTCCACGAAGCCGAGCGGATCGCCGTCGTCGCCCCGCTGTCGGGCTGGAACGTCAACGGCCGGAACGTGGACAAGCCCATCGACGACGCCCTGGGCAACCAGTACGCCCTGAACCACCACCAGTGGAACCCCTTCGTCGGGGCAAGCGTGGAAGGCAAGTACGGTGTGGACTGCCTGATGGAGCGGCTGGTGATTCAGGACGGCGGCGAGCCCCTGCCGCGCGGCACGGGACTGTACGTCCACACCCCGGATGCGGAGGGCCCGGCCCACTACGCCGTGGTCAGCAGCGTTGACGGCGTGGAAAACACCGCGGACATCTCGGAGAGCAACTCCCCGGCCGAGCCCGTGACGGAGCTGAAGGGCGAAGGGGTGCCGGTGCTTCAGAAGGTCTTCCCGCCCAAGCCGTACTTCAACTACAAGGAGAAGCGCCTGCACTACGTCCGCTGGGTGGCCCCGCCCTACGTGAACGTGCCTTCGCAGTACTACAACTGGTCGGTGGGCATTCCGGAGAAGCCGGCGGAGCCCGCCCCGGTTGAGCTGAGCCTGCACCGCGACGGGCGCAGCTACTACCGGACGCAGTACCGCATCGAGCAGGACAGCATCGTCCTCACCCCGCACGACTTCCCCGTCAAGACCTGGTGGTACGGCTATCACGAGTCGCTGGGCACGCTGAGGTCGTTCCGCCAGGGGCGGATCCACAATTACACGGAGCGCCGGCTGCTGGCGTTCATTGACTGGGCCGCCAAAACCCGCCCGGCGGAATGGTCTCCCGCCGCGAAAGAACGCGGTTGCAGCCTCGACCGCAATCGCATCCTGGCCACGGGCTGCGCGGGTGGGGCCGCCGGCGGCGGGGCCCTGCACCTGGGCATCCGCCACCCGGAGGTCTTCAACCTGGTGCTGTCGGGCTACGGCCTGGCCGACTACGCTGGCGAAATCGAGGCGCTGACCCGCGTCAAACGGGCCGGAGCCATGCCGGCCGAGATGGAGTCCATCTGGGGCAAGGTGGCCTGGGGCCTCCAGACCGACACGGGCAAGAAGGTCTGGGACGAGCTGAACCTGACGAAGATCGTCTCGGGGCTGCCGGATGACGTCCACCTGCCGCTGGTGTCCGTCACCGGGCACGGCATGCTCCAGCCCATGCGGGACTTTTTCGTGGCCATGCTGGATAAGGGTCAGCCCGTCATGGCCCGCTACGGGGTCTACGGCGGCGGCACACTGCTGCCCGTCAGCCGCACCGGCACCTGGAGCGGCATGATCCGCCAGGACATCCGGCGCGACCAGCTCATGCCCGCCTTCTGGGGCCCCGGCTGCCCGGCGCTGTGGGAGACGCCCAGGGAGCCCTCCGGCGAGCTGGTGGTCTCCGACGGCATCAAGCGCTGGTGGGGCGAGCTCAACACCGGCTGCCGCTGGAAGACCGACGACGTCGTGGACAGCCCCACGAGGATCGAGATCACACTGTTCTGGGACGGCAGCCGCGGTGTGAGGAACCCTCACGCCGACGTGACCCTGCGCCGCGTGCAGAACTTCCGCATCCGGCCGGAGTGGGCCTACACCTACGAGATTCGCAACGCGGCCGGCGAGGTCGTCGAGCAGGGCAAGGTCACTGCCGGCAGGAGGGGCCTGTTCACCATCAAGGGCGTGCCGATCCCGCGCGAGGGATCGCGCCTGATCGTTCGACCGTGAGACCGACCGACCGTGAGACGGTGGGACCGTGAGACCGACGGACCGCAGGACAGTGAGATGGAAAGTGAAGCCGACATTGGCGTGCTCAGTTCACTGAGGCACGCCTCCAGAAAACAGAGAGACCGACGATGAAAAACGCCGTATGGATCTGGGCGGTCTGCTCCTTCGCAGCAACCGGCGCCCGCGCGGAGCCGGTCAGCGAAACCTGGGGCGGGAAGGGCAAGTACACGCATCCGGGGACGCTGGAGGTCGTTTCGACCGGCGCGGTCCCGCGGGTGGTCTTCGACCTGTCCGCCCTGCCGGCAAAGGCCAAGGTGCACCACGCGTCACTGTTCTGCCCCGGCGGGCAGCCGCGCCAGCCCATCCAAATCCTCGCCGTGGACAAGGTCGGCCCGGACGGGAAGTGCAGCTATGCCGGCCAGCCGCTGGAGCTGGAGGCGCCGCTGTACCGCAGCTTCAACGCCACCGAGGCCGTCCGGCGCTGGGCGGCGGCGCCGGCGAGAAATGCGGGCCTTGCCGCCGTCTCCTTCCCCGGGTCTCTCACCGGCTGCTGGCTCGCGATCCGCTATGACGGCAAGGCACAGGACCTGCCGCCCCAGGTGGAGGGGCTGCGGGCCATCCACCACGACGGGCAGACGTTCCTGGTCTGGAAGGAGCTGCCCGCTTTCCGCCCGCCGGCCAAGGAGATCCTGTGGATGACGAGGATGTCCGGGCGGGCGACGGAGGTGGCCGACGCGCCCGGCGAAAGCGTCAAGGGTTACCCGCGGGCCGCCGCGGTCAGACTGAAGACCCTCCGCGACCTCCAGGGGCTGGCGGTCCGCGACAAGCCCATCGGGCAGTGGGCCCGGGCCATGCCGCCCTTCGTCCGCCTCCGCGAGGTGCCCACCGTGTCCTATCGCGTCTACCGCCACAGTCAGCGGATCACGGCCGCCAACCTCCAGGAGGCCGAACTACTCGGTGAGGTGGACGCCCTGTGCGCCTATCAGGACGGCTTCATCAACATTGATTCCCACGGCGAGTACTACGCCCCCCGCGAGCACGGCGACTCGATCCTGCCCACCTGGTCGGTGGCCGAGGGCAAGCCGGTGCTGCCGGGCGAGGCCTATTACGTGCACACCCCCAAGGCCGGCGGGAACTTCTACTACGCCGTGACGGCCGTCCAGGACGGCACCGAAAACGCCGCCCGGATCACCGACGCCAACAGCACGGCAGAGGCCGTGGCGGAAGCGCCCGCCGGACCCCAGCCGGTCCTCCAGTTCGTCACCGTCAACAAGACCCGCTACGGCAACGCCAGCGCCACCGAGCACTGGTACGCCTACTGGCTGGCCCCGCCCTTTGCCAACCTGCCCGACAACCGCCCCCGCCGCGTGGTGATGGCCATCCCCGACCCCTACCAGCCGCCCGGGCCGATGTTCGTCGGCACCCACGCGGGCATGGGCCCCGGGTGGAAGGTGGACAACATCCAATCGGCCTACCTGCACATCGAGCAGGACATCAGCTACGGCGGCGACCTGTGCTATCACGAGGGCCGAGCCACCCTGCGCAGCTTCGAGCAGTCCCGCGTGGACTACTTTTCCGACCGCTACGTCACCCGGATGATCGAATGGGCCCTGGGAAGATGGAAGGTCGACAGGTCGCGGATCACCAGCCACGTGGGCTCGCACTACGGCATCCGCCATCCGGAGCTGTTCCCGATCCTGTGGTTCGGCCCGTACGAGGTGGACTACGACCAGAAGTGGAACCCGGCCTACGGTTCGCTTTTCGGGCGGCTGGGCCCGCCGGAGCTTTCCCGGACCGTGGACGGGCACCGGGCCTGGGACGTGTTCAACATTGCCTGGTACCTGGCCCAGGACCCGGGCAAGGACATTCCCTTCTGGGTGCACGACGTGGGCGGGAAGGAGAGCGGCCACGCCGTGGAGTACGGCTGGCAGGACGACGCCAGAGGCCTGGCCGCCCTGCGCGAGGCCCGGCAACCGCACGTGGCCCACTGGGGCGGCGGCGTCATCAGCCGGGAGATCCGCGACGGCCTGCAGAACATGAGCTGGACCGGCAGTGTTCCGGCCTTGAGCAACTGTTCGCTGGACGCCAGCCCCGGCAACGGCGACCCCGCCGACGGCGACCCCTGGGGACAGATCAACGGCTTCCTGTTCTGGGACTCCCAGACCGTCCTGGACGAGAAGGACCGCTGGGCCATGACCGTGTATCTGACCAGGGACTGCTTCGGGGACAGCTGCAGCGTGGACCTGACCCCCCGCCATTGCCGGCAGCTCAAGCCCAAGCCCGGCCAGAAGTTCAAGTGGACCAACACCTCCCTGGAGACGGGCGAGGTCGTTCAATCCGGCGACGCGGCCGCGGACAAGTGGGGCCTGGTGACGTTGAGACAGGTAATCGTCACCAAGGGCAGGAACCGCTTCGTCATCGAACGCCAGTAGCCGGCCAGCCCCCCCGGCAGCCGGACAGGCCGGGCCGCGGCATAACTTGCGAGAAATTCGCCACTCCCGCGCGACGGCACGGAATCGCCGTAAGCGTCCAAAATGGCTCTGTTTCCGGGCACACGGAGAATTCACTAAGCTCTTGTCCTGCAATTACATGGAAAATTGCGCTTGCCAAATTCGGGATTCTGTGGCAGAATATAGCGTCGCACGGAGGCAACGGAGGTTTCTTTTCCGCGCTTCAGGCCGCTGTTGGGCTGGAAGGCCGAGGAACCTTACTCAGGGTAGCGGTGCTCGTTGCTCGTTACCTTGTCTATGGCAAGTACAAGTGGCCCATAGTCAAGGAGTCTCGCTATGAAGGGCTCAAAGGGGAGCTCGCAGGCTCTGGCTCTGGTCGTAATGGTTGCTTTCAGTTGCTCGCCGGCTGCAGCGGATCCCGTCTTCGTCACGCTCGAGGTCAGCCCTGCAACCCCTCCGGAAGGGGATTGGGGCCCTGGCAGCCTGGTGGAGATCATTATCCTGGCCTCGACCGACGGCGCCTCGAATCAGGGCTTTTCCGGGGCTGATTTCCTCACGGGCGACCTGGGCATTCGGGTTCTGGACCCCACCCGCCTGCACATCCACGACGTCCGGGCTTTCGGCACTTTCCATGTCGACACGGAGACCGATGCGGCCAACTACCAAGGCACCGGCGGATCTGAGTACTTAATGGCCGAGGATACGTGGGTCTACGACGAATTCGCTGTCTTCCAGGGCTCGGTGGACATGACGGACACGACGTTCGAGGCCGTTGCCAGGTGTGACCTGCAGACGTATGGCGACGGCCTGGGGACCGGCGGCATACCCGTGGAGTTCCTGCACGTCGTGCTGGAGATCCAGGGCGATTGGGCGATGGGTGAAATGTCGCTGCTGGAGTTCTACGGCCAGGTCGGGGCCTACAACCAGCCCGAAGAGCAGACCGGAAGCATCATCTTCGGCAGCCGGAGTGACCCCCCGGGGTCCGTGAACACGGGCAGGCTGCTCCTGACCAGGGTCCCGGAGCCTTGCACCGCGGTTCTTCTCCTGACCGGGCTGGCGGCCCTGTTGGGGAGGCGCCGCCGCCGGCCCGGCTGAACCTCGCCGCCCCAATTTCGTGGGCTGCAAGATTTTTGCGTCTTTTTGTCTTGACAGAATCGCCTTCTGCCCTATACTCACTATAGCTCTAGCTTCCACAGGGAGCGGGAGAGCTATCTTCCGAGGGGCAGAGCGGACGTTCGCTCCGCCGTGTCTGTCCCAGGCCGCACCGGCCAAGTTCCCAGTTGCGAGTTCGCAGTTGTGTGTGCGGGTTCGTCTGCACGAAGCCGCAAGCCGGATGCCAACGGAACTTTGGCTGGCCGCTGACTCCAGCCACCGGAGGGGCATCTTCAACGAGAGGGCAATCTGGAGAAGGAGAGGGAAACATGCGGACAGCGGCAATCTTGGCCATGCTGACAGTCTTTGCTTGCGGTTCGGCGCTCGCAGGGCCTCTGGCCACCGATCCCAACGCCTGGAGCTACAAGGGAACCACCTGGTGCGGTTCCGTCAGCGTCGAAAGCGCCGCGGGCGAGCTGAAGGCGGACGTGGACTACTGCGTCTACTGGTGGACCGACTACCCGGGCACCGATTACACGCCCACGCCCGGCGAGTTCGTCTACGCCTACCAGGTGTACGTGACCGGCACGGCCCCGGTGATGAAGTTTTCCGTGGGAATGCTCGAGAGCAACGAGGCCAACAACATCGGGGATGATCCCGGCCTGGGTCAGGCCGGCGGCCATGCTCCAGATGCCTCGTTCTTTACCGGGGCGGCCCCCACTCTCGACGCAGCCAACTGGGAGTGGCTCGACGCGAACCCCCTGGAAACGCACAGCGACGGCCTGGTCTACTCGAGCATAAACGCCCCGCTGTGGTGGGTCGGAACGGTCCACAACAGCGGCCAGGCCGCGTCGGATTATGTGCCGTCCCCCTCCGACTTGATCCCCGAGCCCGGCATGATGGGCTTGCTGGTCTTGGGATTCGTCGCGGCAGTCCGCCGTCGCAGGCGGTAGTCGGTCAGCGGCCGCAGAAAGGTTGACTACAACGGCCCGCAGTGCGTGGCCGGTGGTGATAGATTCCTCGCACGCCGAGGCTCGGTGAGCCCCGGCCTGCGGAGCCAGACGGTATGTGAGGGGCAAATAAGGGCGCCGCGGGCGGCGTTGCTTTGCGGCGCCCGGGAGCTTGGCGCAGGAAGCGCCGTTGACAAAGTGAGGGAGTACGAAGATGCGGACAGCACGTTTCGTCGCAGGGGCGGTGGCACTATCACTGTTTCTGGGCGCTCAGGCAGTGGGCGCGCTCATGGACGACCCCAACGGCATGGGAGGCGACTGGCAGGGCCGCCGCGCATATCTCTCCCAGCCGATCAACGCCATCGCCGTGGACATCGAGTTCTGCGTGTATGCGCCGGGACAGTTTGAACGGTCCTACCCAGGGCTCGACCCCAGCGGGGGGGCGCATTACGTCTATGCCTACGAGATCTTTAACGATCTCGACCCGCATCCGTCCCCCTCGCCGGGTTACGTGGAGCGCTTCAGCGTGGGCCTGGACACCGACGAGCAGGCCGCCAACATAGGCTTCATCGACGGGGCGGGGCAGAACCCCAACACTTGGGGTCTGGGCCCCCAAACCGCCGGCTGGAACTTCAACGACCCGACGTTGAGCCACCCTTCGGTCAGCGACGTGCTGCTGTTCACCAGCCGCTTCGGCCCGGAGCTGGACACGGCCACGGTGTCGGGAAGCTACGCCCTGGCCGCTACCGAGTACCTGCCCAGCCCGCTGCCGGAGCCGGCCGCCCTGTCGCTGCTCGCGGCAGGGGCGGTTCTGGTGGCGGCTCGACGGCGGCGTCGCACGTAGGCTCTCGCTCAGTTCAGAAAAGGTGGGGGGTCGCGTTTGCACGAACAATAACAGGAACAATAACTAGATTAGCCTGCCGGTTCCAGCGTGACTTGATTCCTGGCCGGAGGCTCCCACATGACATCGAGGCGGGTGACAGCGCTTAGCGGCGCGATCTGTGCATTCGGGCTCGTTCTGGGGATACCATCGCTTTCGCTCGGCCTTGATGACTCCAACGTCCTGGTGCTCTACAACGCGGCCAGCCCGGAGGGAACGCAGATCGCTTCCTACTACGCCCAGCTTTACCCGGGAGTGCAGATGCTCGCGCTGGACGACGTCCCCACCACCGAGCAGATCTCCGCGGAGGTGTACTTGAACCAGATCCGGCCGCAGGTGCTGGGCGCCCTGACCGACTCGATCGACTGCATCGTGACCACCAAGGGCCTGCCGCTGCGGATCGACAACCCCAGCCCCGGGCCCCTGCCCGGGTGGAATCGGTATTCCAGCCTCGAAAGCGAGCTGGCGCGGATCGATAGCATCAGCTCCCAAGCCGGCATGGGCGACCAGGGGATCCTGAACCCCCTGGCCATCAACCCCTACTACGGCCGGGCGCAGCCGTTCGCGCACACCACCTACGGCACGCGTTTGGCCACCAGGCTGGACGGGTTCTCCGCCGAAGACGTCATCGCCAGCATCGGCCGGTCGCAGAAGGCCGTGATCGGAAGGCCGGGATGTCTCTTCGTCCTGGACGATCACCCGGGCCGCATCGACAGGATGGAGCTGCTGCGCGACAAGGTGCTGGTCCCCGGCAACCAGCCGCATGTCTACGACGGCACTGACGCGTTCGTTCGCGATGCCCCCGCACCCGTGCTGGGATATGTCAGCCACGGCGTCCACGGCGGCGTGAGCGAGAGCTATATCCGAGACGCCGATTATGGACTGGCCTTCCCCTTCGCCCCGGGGGCGGTCTTCCACACCTGGGAAAGCTTCAACGCCTATACCTTCCAGGGCGACAACAGCATCCCCAGCCCCAAGGGACAAGGCCTGGTGGCCCAGTGGATCGCCCGCGGGGGAACCGTCGGCACCGGCCACGTCCAGGAGCCGGGCGCCAGCTCCCTGGGCGTCACGAATGAAGACGTCCTTTTCGCAAGGCTGCTGAACGGCTTCACCTGGGCCGAGGCGGCCTGGAGCGCCACCGCCCAACTGTCCTTCGTGAACACCGTCGTCGGCAATCCCCTCATGGTGTACCGCCCGTGGGTCCCCGGTGATTGCGACCTGGACGGCGACGTGGACATCTTCGACGTCAGCATCGTGGGGGTGGCCTATGGAACTCGCATCGGCGACGCGAAGTACAATTTCTGGGCTGACATGAACGCCGACGGCGACGTGGACTTCTGGGACCTGACCTTCGTGGATTGGAACTACACCGGGCCCACGCTCCCGGAGGCCGGAAGCTCAAGCGTCCCGGAACCCGCCTCCGCGGCACTACTGATTCTTGGGCTCTGTGTCGTCGCCCGGCGCCGGCACGACCGGCGATCACAGGGGTGACCCCGCGCCTCGGCGGGCAGGCCGGCGCCGCTGTCTCTGCTGGCCCTGGGCGGCGTTACTTCCGCTTGTCCGAGGCCTGATCCGCGGAACGATTCGCCGACCACCACTTCCTCCATGCGGCCGGGTCGGGGCCGAGCCTCTGTCCGGTTAGGTCCTTCAGCGCCCGCGCCACCTCGGCCCGCTCGCCTTCCTCGACCTCCTGCATCAGATACACGAGGTAGCCGACGTCCTCGGTGAGCTTCCGGGCGGCGATGAACTGGTCCACCTGGTCCCGGTCGGAATTCTCCGCGACGATCTTGCCCAGTCGCGAGGCCGCTTCGGGAGAGAGGGTCGGCTCCTTCGCGGCCTGCTCGATGAGGTCACGATAGCGGCCAAAGTTCGCCGACAGCGCCTTGGTGGCCTCCTCGCGCTTCTTGAAGGAGTCGTCGTTCAACTGCCTGATCAGCTTCCTGGCCAGTTCGATCTGCCCGGGCGTAAGCGGCCGGCGGATCTTGTCCAGCACCGCTCGCCTCACCTGCGGGGCGTACCGGGTCCACGGCAGCACCACGCCCACGTGCTTCAGCAGCGGAAACAGCCGTTTCTCCACGTACCGGCGATGCCTCGCGTGGAAATCCTCGAAAGAGGCCGCGCCCTCCGCGAAGACCTCCCCGCCGGCGATGTGGGCGACGCGAAACTGCCCCTCACTGCTCTGGTTGACGGCCAGCAGGAGCCTGCCCTTCGCGTCGGCAAGGACGATCTGCACGTCCCCCAACCCGTCGTCGCGGAGGATCAGGGTCCTGCCGGGGGCCTCTTCCTCCTCCAGCAGGACCCTGAAAGACTCTCCCGAAAGCTGCATCCGCGCCGCCAGGCCTCTGCCGCTGAACTCCTGCTTGCGCCCGCTGCTGCCGGTGGAGCTGCTGCTGGAACCGTAGCCCACGATTGCCTTGAGCCTTTCAAAGGCCATCTCCGCCGGCGGCAAGCTCAAGAGTCGCTGGGCCAGTCGGGCCGCCCGATCCCGGTCAAGGCCGTCGTGTTCGGTCAGCTCCCTCTCCAGCGCCGTCAGCGCCTGCTGGCCGGTCTTGCCCTTGAAGGCCTGCTCCCAGTGTCCGCGGTCCAATCGCAGGGCCTTGCCTTCCCAGGTGAGCTTGAGCAGCCTGCCGATGGGCCCGGCCAGCTCCTGAAACCTTCCCTTTTCGAACCCCGGCTCGACCTGGGCCTGTCCGGCGACAACGACAGGCGCGACGGATGCCAAGGCCGCCAGAAACGCCGAAGGCCATGCCGTCAAAACAAGCCGGCCTTGCCGTAGTGTGCGATTCCGCGTCACGGTCCCCACCTCCGAGATGCCGTCGCCTGGGACAAGTTCGCCACATCCCGCCCTCAGCCTGAGCCTCGGCAAGACAATACCCACGACCCGGAGGCTGTGGAAGCCCCATTTTCCTGCCCCAGCCCCGCCGCCCGAAATCGTGGTAGAATGGATTCGGCGCGAGCGGAGGCATGGGCGGCAGCACCTCGGTGGAATTCGCTGCCGCCATCTTTCTGGAGGGCCGCACGGTGAAGAGGATTGCACTCCTGACGGCGGTGACTACGGCGGTCCTGACTGGGGCCAGGGCGGACCTGGCCGCGGACCAGACGGTTTACACCGTGGACCAGTTGCGGAACGCCCTGTACGCCGCGTCACCCGGCGATCGGATCTACGTGGCGCCCGGCGACTACGACAGCCGGCTGTACGTCGACGGGGTCCACGGCACGGCGGACAGCCTGCTCGAGGTGGTCGCCCTGGACCCCAACAACCGCCCGGTCTTCGAGTCCGGCACGTACGCATGTTTCACGCTCATTAACAGCTCCTACATCCTTGTGGACGGCATCGTCGGCCAGGGCGCCGGGACGATTACCGGCGACGGAAACAATATCGAGTTCGCCCAATCCCACCACATGATCCTCAAGAACAGCCATTCCGGCGAGATCACCGTCGCCGGCAACTCCGACGGCGTCAAGTTCGCCAGCTCCAACAACATCCTCATGTACAACTGCACTGTGGATGAATGGGGCGACGGCGGCTCGGCCGTTGACATCATGAACAACCACAACAGCCTGTACATGAGGAACACCATCGCCTACCCGACCCTGCCCATCGGGGCCGGCGCCAACGGCTTCCAGTCCAAGGGCAACTACGCCTACGAGGCGGGCTTCTACAAGAACCGGTTCGAGGACGGCAGCAGCCGGGCCCAGAAGTTCGGCGGCTCGGGCGGCTCTTCCGGCTGGGAGGCCTACGACCTGGTCGCCATGGGCAACACCTTCCATCTGGGCGAGGCGGCCGTGTCGTATGAATCCTCCACCAACTGTACGTTCGCCTACAACACCCTCGTCGATCCGGAAAAATGGGTGATGCGCATCCTGGACGCAGGCGGGCCCTACGAGGCCGCCTTCAGCCACTTCGACCGCAACCTGGTCAAGTACGGCGCCTTCTACCAGCCGGGTGGCGGCATCCAGAACATCAGCTCGGGCACGCGGCCGGAGACCTTCACCTACGACGAGAACTACTGGTACGACTCGACCCACCCCGGCACCATCCCCACGCTGGCGCCGGGCTGCGTGCAGAACAGCCCCGCCGGCGGG
>LJUF01000316.1 GCA_001303665.1 Phycisphaerae bacterium SM23_33
CCTGACGCCGCGGCGGCTCCAGAAGTTCAAGATCAACCCCGGCGAGGCGCTCCGCTGGGAGGCGGTGCCGCTGCCGGGGGGCCGGGGCGAGAAGTTTCAGCCGCAGAGCGGCAAGGCGGCCGCCGACGCCCGCGGCGTCATTACCCTCAAGGGCCTGGAGATCCCCGCCGGCAGCGGCGGCGTAAGGGTCAGCATCCGCCGGGCAGAGTGATCCCCGCCATGGGTCTGGCGGATTGCCGAGGAGAGCAAAGATATGAGACGGGCGTTTCTGGTGGGCTTTGCGGTGCTGGCGGCTGCGGCGGGCTGGGCCTCGGCGGCCGTGGTGGTCCAGCGCTGGGGTGTGGCCGGCTGCGTCCAACACCCCAATACGCTGAAGTACGAGCCGGCCGGCGTGAAAGGCACGCTGCTCAGCTTCGACCTGTCGCTGCTGCCGCGGCGGGCGAAGGTGTACCGCGCCCGGCTGTTCTTCTTCCGGGACGGCGGGTACGACCGGGGGTTTGAGGTCGTGCCGGCCGAGGTCAGCCGCCGGGGCGGCGAGGCCGAAATCAAGGCCGCCGACGAACCCCTGGCGCTGGCGGCGCCTACGTGCCGCTGGTTTGACGCCACCGACGCGGTCCGCGGCTGGGCCAAGGCCCGCGCCAGGGCCGGACACGTCCTCGTCCGCCGGGCGCCGGCCTACAAAGCCGAAAGCACCTACCTGGAGATCGCTTACGAGGGCAAGCTCAAGGACCCGCCCAGGCAGGTCACCGACGTCAGGGCCTTCTACCGGGCCGGGCAGGTCTTCATCACCTTCCGCGAGATCGAGGACCTCTCCGAAGGCCACGACGACTATCCCTGGGGCCACCTCATCAAGAAGTCCGGCGGCTACAACGTCGAGATGCTGCGTCCCAAGGATGATCCCCGCGAGATTCGCTACCGGGTGTATCGCCATGACAAGCCCATCACCGCCAGGAACATCGGCGAGGCGGAGCTGCTGGCCGAGGTGGTGCCCGGCTCGCGGTTCAACACGCGGCAGGTCCGGATGATCTGGCGGGGCGAGCAGGTGCCCTCGGTGCTGGATGAGCAGTTCGTCGCCGTCCGGCTGGCGGTGGAGCACAACAAGCCCCTGCCGTCGGGGGTGGGCAAGTACGTGCACACGGTCCCGGCCGCCGGCACGGGCTACTACGCGGTGGTGACCGCCGTCAACGGCGTGGAAAACACCGTGGACATCTCCGGCGCCAACACGGCCGGGGCGATCGAAGAGAAGGTGGCCCCGCCCGAGCCGGTGGTATACAAGGAGGTGGTCACGGAGCTGAAGGGCCAGAAGGCCAGCTACGTCCAGCAGTGGTGCAACTGGTACGTCGGCCAGCCGCTCTCGCACATCCCCATCTGCTTCGACGTGGTGGTGGGGTTCTGCCCCCAGAAGCTCCCCAAGCCCGCCCCGCTGTACATCCACCGCGGGCACTCCTGGATCCACACCCCCGAGCCGGTCGGGCCCAGCGCCGCCGAGCGGATCGACCTGAGCCATTGCAGCGACTCCCCCAACGCCTTCTGGATGGGCATCAACGAGTCGCACGACACGCTCAAGGGCATCGAAGAGGGGCGCTGGCAGCCCTTCCCCCAGCGCCGCCAGGAGGCGCTGATCGAGTGGCTGGACCGGAAGTTCGGCCTGGACCGTCAGCAGGTCACCGTGGCCGTCGGGGCCTGGGGCATGATGGAGTTCCGCAAGCCGGAAATCTACGCCTGCCTGGACGGCTGGGGGCTGCCCGAAGTCACCAAGGGCTTCCAGGCCTGGGGGCGGGCCAAGGGCGTGTGGGGCGGAACCGCCCCTTACCTCGGCCGGCCGAAGCCGGAGGACCCCTTCCACGTCCAGGACATGAGCAGCTACGTCCTGGAAGACCCCGCCAGGGAGACGCCCTTCTTCAACATGCACATGGGCTGGGGGGCGCACTTCGGCGAGATGGGCTGGCCGTCGCTGCCGCGGTTCTACCGGGCCATGATGGACACCCGGCGGCCGTTCGTGGTCCACTGGCAGGTCCGAAGCGGCCTGCCCACCATCCGGCGCGACCAGTCGGTGCCGGCCTTCGGCAATTGCTCTCTGGACGACATGCCCGGCAGCGGCGACCCCAGCCACGGCGACCACTTCGGCGCCAGGATCAACGCCTATCTGAGCTGGGACAGCGAGGGCATCGTGGACGAGCCGGCCCGCTGGGAGATGACGGTCCGGCTGGACGGCTGGACCAACACCCCGGCCGGCGCGAATGAGCCGGCGGCGTCCGGCGACGCGGCCGCCGACAAGTGGGGCCTGGTGACGCTGAAGCAGATCACCCTCGCCAAGGGGAACAGCCGGATCGTGATCCAAAAAAGGTAGGTCGCTTACTGCAGGAAGGCTCACGGATCGGCGTCCGTGGCCGAGGCGGCGCAGTTAAGAACACGTGGGAGAATGAGATGAGCGACATCGGAGCTTCACGCGCCTGTCTGGGTTTCCTGGTGCTGGCCTGTCTGGGGGCGCTGCCGGCCGGCGCGGGCGAGGTGGACTGGCCCCGCCCGCAGCAGCCCAGGATCATGCTGTGGGCGGTGCCGGGTGAGCTGCGGGTCGATCCCCTCACCGGCCGGCCGCACAACCCCCACGTCCGCGACCGCGACTGGCGCAAGGGCAACTCCGTCTGGTCCGCAGAAGACCGGGCCGTCCGCCTGGCCGGGGCGCGGAACGAATGGCTGGGCTTCCAGCTCATCATCGAGGCGGCCGGCGACGGCCTGAAGTACGTCCGCCTGCGCGTCTCGGACCTGGCCGGCCCGGCGGGCGCCAAGATCCTCGCCCGCGACGTCAAGCTGTTCCGCGTCTGGTACACCGAGGTCACCGAGCCGTCGCGGATGCTGTCGGGCTTCAACGCCATGGGCCTGCCCTCGCTGGGCGTCGGCTGGTACGGCGACGCCCTCATCCCCTTCCACGTGCCCCACTGGGGGCAGGACTTCGCCGTGCCGGCCGGCCGGAACCAGGCCGTGTGGATCGACCTGAAGATTCCCAAGGGCTGCCCGCCCGGCCCCTACGACGGCAAGATCACGGTGACGGCCGACCGGGCCGGTCCCGCCGAGGCCAAGCTGGCCCTGACCGTGTGGGACTTCGAGGTCCCCGACAAGCTCAACGCCCGGGCCGAGGCGCCGTTCTACAAGTGGACCATCGCCCCGCTGTTCAAGGCCGACGCCAAGAGCGAGCGCGGCCTGGCGCTGGAGCGGCAGTATTTCCGCCTCTCCCGGCAGCACCGCATGATCCCCTACGTGTACGACACCTGGCCGGAGTCGGCCGGCAGCGGGCTGGACATCCAGATCGACTGGAGCTTCCACGACAAGCGCTTCGGGCCGTACCTGGACGGATCGGCCTACGACGACAGGCTGCCCATCGAGCATTGGAACGTGCCCGTGGACACCTACTGGCCCAGCGACCGCGGCTGGGTCGGCAGCCAGCCGGAACTGTACTACGGCCGCTTGGAGAAGGTCCTGACCGAATACGACCGGCACTTCCGGCAGAAGGGCTGGAGCCCGCGGATGTACGTCTTCTTCCAGGGCCTGGACGAGCCCAGCCAGCAGGCCCAGTTCGAGAGGATCAAGAAGCTGGCCGAGGTCGTGCACAAGTCCAGCAAGCGGATCAAGATGCGGCACGACTTCTACACCGCCTTCGCCAACCCCCAGCCGCTGCTGAAGTACTTCGCCGACTCCATTGACATCTGGTGCATCTCCGGCTGCTTCTACCCGGTTGGGCTGCTTCAGGCCGAGCAGGCCAGGGGAAAGGAGGCCTGGTTCTATCAGGGCTCCGAACCCTGGATCGGCTCGGAGGGGCTGGACAACACCGCCCTGGGGCTGCGGACCTGGGCGTGGATCGGCTGGAAGTACCGCGTGGACTGCTGGCACAACTGGTGCGCCGGGCGCTGGCAGGACAGCGAGAACATCTTCCTGTATCCCCAGAACGGCCGCACGCGGCAGGCCTGGCGGCCCAACAGCAACGGCGTGATGATGTACCCGGGCTCGTGCTTCGGCGTGGATGAGATCTTTCCCTCGATCCGGCTGAAGGCCTACCGCCGCGGCAACACCGACTACGAATACATGTTCCTGCTCAAACAGCTCGGGGCGGGCGAGCAGGCCGATCGCATCGTCGGCACCATCATCCGCAAGGCCCTGGGCGAGGCCGGCAACGACAGGTCGCTCATCGGCCGGTTCGGCGACTGGAGCCAGGACCCCGACGAGTGGGAACGGGCTCGCGCCAAACTGGCCGAGGCGATCCTCGCCGCCAGGAAAAGCACACAGTAGCAGACGGGTGCGGACGGCCCGGCGGGCCGGATGAGGGCGTGATGGACGTCATCGAGATCTCTAGCGACAAGTTCGTTTGCGACCTTTCCAGCGACACGCCGGCGGCCGTCGAGGTGCCGCCCGGCAGCACGCTGAAGGTCCACTGCCGCAATGCCGGCGACCGCAACGTCGGCCCCGGCCCGGTCCGAGCCCCCGCCGCCAACCCCGGCACCGGGCCGATCGCCGTCACCGGGGCCAGGCCCGGCCAAGCCTTGAAGTTCGAGATCCTCGACATCGCTGCCGAATCTCCGGGCTACATCTCCGCCGGCTGGAAGGGCGGCTCGCAGGCCGTGGAGATCCGTGAGGGCAAGGCCGTATTCAAAGGCATTGAGATCCCCATCGCCCCGATGATCGGGGTGCTGGGCGTGGCCCCGGCCGCCGGGTCGTGGAACACCATGGACGCCGGCGGCTTCGGCGGCAACATGGATACCAACGACGTCGCCCCCGGCGCGGCCGTGTACCTGCCCGTCTTCCAGCCGGGCGGGAGGTTCATCCTCGGCGACGTCCACGCCGTCATGGGCGACGGGGAGATCGGCGGGCAGGGGCTGGAGGTGGCCGCCACCGTCACCCTGCGAGTGGACGTCGAACCCGACCCGATCACCGACCACGTGTACATCCACCGAAACGACCGCCTCATGATCGTCGCGGCGGCCGAGAAGATCGAGGACGCCGTCCGCGATGCGGCCGTGGCCATGATGAAGGTCATCGAGCGCGCCGGCGTCATGGACGAGTTCAGCGCCATGAAGTTCCTGGGGCTGGCCGGCGATACCCTGTTCGGCCAGCATTGCTGCCGCGTCAAGACCGTCCGCGTGGCCGTGCCGCTGAAGTACGTGCCGGCCCTTAGGCCGAAGTAGTCCACGGCCCGAAGGGCCGTCCCTGCGGGACGAATTACACG
>LJUF01000317.1 GCA_001303665.1 Phycisphaerae bacterium SM23_33
GACCGGCTGGCCGGGCGGGCGGCGGCCGAAATCGCCGGGCTTTTGCCCCTTGAACCCGCGGCCGCTTTCGCCGATAGTAATTGTAGAGCGCGGCTGCTACGGTCGCGCCACGTGCACATCGACGGAGAAGGTATCCTCTGCCCGGGCACGTGCGCGGGCATCATCCTCGGCCGGGCGAGCCGCCCCGAGTCGATCGCGCGGATTTGGCAGACGCTGGACCAGGCGTTCGCCGATAAGGATGAAACCAGCCCGCCGCTGCCGGGCCTGGAGATCATCGGCCTGCTGGCGCGGCGCGGGCCGGCGGCGCTGCTGGACGTGGCCGGGGCGCGCGGGTACGTTCCCCGGCCGGAAGGATACGCCCACAAGTGCCAGCTGTGCTGGGACGTCCGCCGGTGGCTGTTCGAGAAGGGATACTTCCGGGACCAGCTGGGGCCCGAGGTGACGTATACAGCGTGAGTGCGGCCGCGGATCGCGGGATGAACGCAGCCCTCATCCCATTCATCGTTCAACTTCCGCGGGCCGGCGGCCGTACCAAGCTGAGCAGCCCGCGCCACGGCCGGTCGAGAATTAGGAGTTGACGGAGCCTCGCCGAGACGATATGCACGGGCCCGTCCTCTCCCTCTGGTCCGGTCCGTGGGCGGAATCCAGGCAGGCTTTTCAGGCCGTCGATGAACGCGGCAGGTCCTGATTCGAGGTCGTCGTGAACCAAGACCAGTTCAAGCCCGCCGCCTTGGACACCGAGCTGGGGCGGATCGTGGTGGAGAGGAACCTGGCCACGCCAGCGGAGGTGGCCGAGTGCCGCGAGGAGCAGAAGCGGCTGGCGGCCCGGGACAGCCCCCGCAGCCTGGCCGAGCTGATGGTCGAAAAGGGCGTGGTCACCCAGCGGCAATTGCAGCGGGTGCAGCGGTCGCTGGAGGAGATGCGCACCTCGCAGCAGATCCCCGGCTACCAGATCCTGGAGCGGCTGGGGGCGGGGGCCATGGCCACCGTCTTCAAGGCCCGCCAGCTCAGCCTGGACCGCGCCGTGGCCATCAAGGTCCTGCCCAAGCGCTTCAGCGAAAACCCCGAATACGTCGAGCGCTTCTACAAGGAAGGCCAGGCCGCCGCCAAGCTCAACCACCCCAACATCGTCCAGGCCATCGACGTGGGCGAGGCCGGCGGCTACCACTACTTCGCCATGGAGTTCGTGGAAGGCCACACGCTGTTCGACGAGCTGGCCCAGGGCAAGGTCTTCAGCGAGCAGGAGGGCTTGCGGATCATCACGCAGATCGCCAAGGCCCTGGCCCACGCCCACGAGCGCGGGCTGATCCACCGCGACGTCAAGCCCAAGAACATCATGATCACCAAGGACGGCACGGCCAAGCTCGGCAAGGCCTACGGCACGCCCTACTACATCTCCCCGGAGCAGATCCGCGGCGAGCGGAACATCGACTTCCGGGCCGACATCTACAGCCTGGGGGCCACCCTGTATCACCTGGTCACCGGGCGGGTGCCCTTCGAGGCCCCCACCCCCGCCGCCGTCATGCACAAGCACCTGAAGCAGCGGCTCATCCCCCCCGATCACGTCAACCCGGCCCTCTCCGTGGGCCTGGGCGAGGTCGTCGAGGTGATGATGGCCAAGGACCCCGACCAGCGCTACGCCTCCACCAAGGACCTCATCCTGGACCTGGAGGCCGTCGCCGCCGGCCAGCCCCCACTCCAGGTCCGCAAGGTGCTCGGGGCTGACGCCCTGACGGCCCTGGCCGCCCCGCGCGGCGCCGGCGCCTCCGAGAGCACCGCCGAGCTGCCCCTGGAGCCCTGGACGCCCCCGGCGGCGCTGTTCTACGTCATCCTGGCCGCCCTGGCCATCAGCGCGGCCGTCAACCTCATCCTGGCCCTGAGGTGAGGCCCCCGGCCGCCGCACCGGCGGCCTATTCGCTCTTCACCCGGTGGCTCTTCTCGATCGCCGCGAACAGCTTCCTGATGTCGCCCAGGCCAGCCACGGTGACCCACACGGCCATGACGGCGAAGATGCCCAGGCTGAAGACGAAGACCACCTTCCACAATGCGATCCAGAAGTTCATCGGGCCTCTCCTTCCGGCACCGTCTGCCCGGCGGGGTTCTTGTCGGGGAACAGCAGCGAGCCGACGATCATGACGGCCAGGGTGAGGACGATCGTCCCCAACCCGATCCAGGCGGAGGTCCGCTCGCCGGTCATCCGCAGGCCGTGGGCTTCCTCAATCCTCTTGAAGAGCGCGGTCAGGCCCACGGCCTTCTGCACCGGGCCCAGCCCGGTGATGGCCAAGAACCCGCACAGCAGGGCCAGCACCGCCCCGGTGGAGCTGGCCCGCTTCCAGTACAGCCCGCAGCCCAGCAGGGCGAACGCCCCGGTGAAGTAGATGGCCCCGCTGACGGCCATGTAGTCCCAGATGTCCTCGGTACCCTTATAGAACAGCCCCCAGTACAGGATGTACCCGCCGATCAGAAGGATCAGCACCCGGGTCAGGGTGATCCGCGCCTTCGTGCTCAGCCGCTCGCCCATCAGCGGGGCCACGATGTCCTGGGTGATCACCGAGCTCCAGCACAGCAGGTAGCTGTCGTGGGTGGACATGAAGGCCGCCAGCATGGCCGCGGTGACCACCCCGATCACGCCCACCGGCAGGATCTTGCCCAGGAAAATGGGCAGGGCGTACAGGGCCCTGTCCTTCCCCGCCCCGGCCGGGTCGGAAGAGTAGAAATACTCCTTCAGTTCCGGCGTCTGCATCACCAGCACGAACGCGCAGATGCCCAGGAAGTACGGCAGCAGGAACCGGATCAGGAAGGTCACCGACGACCAGGTGAACTGCTTCTTGACCACGGCCGTGCTTTCGGCCGCCAGGGCCCGCATCACCGCCGTCTGCCACAGGGCGCAGTTGACCAGCCCCAGGAACAGCATCCAGATCATGTACTCGACGCCCAGCGAGCTGACCGGGTCGAAGCCGCCCTTGTACTCCACCGCCTCGGCGCTGTGCTTGGCCTCCACGAGCACGTAGCCCAGGAGCTTGCCTCCGCTGCTCTGGACCGTGTCGAAGATGTTCTGCCAGCCCACGTAGTTGACCGCCAGGATGCAGGCCAGGATCGTCCCGAAGGAAAGCACCACGAACTGAACGTAGTCGGTAATCACCACCGACACCATCCCCCCCAGCACCGTGTACAGCAGCACCAGGCCCAGCAGCACCACCATCACGGCCGTCAGGGCCGCCCCGTGCTCCATGCCGGTGATGCCCACCACGAACATGGAGCCCACCTTCAGGAACAGCCCCATGTTCAGCACCCCCCCGAACACCAGCATGATCCCCCCCAGGATCCGCGTCTTCCGCCCGAACCGGCGCTCGTAGTACTCCGGGATGGTCATCACCTTCATCTCGCGCAGCCGGCAGAGGATGAACCCGCTCAGCCCCACCAGCAGCGCCACCACGCCGGAGGCCACCGCGATGTAAAAGGCCGAAAAGCCCAGCTTGAAGCCCTTCTCGGCGCTGTACATGACCGTGATCAGCCCCATCTCGGTGCCGGTCAGCGTGGCCACGCCCAGGGCGGTGCGGACCCCCCGGCCGGCCACGACGTAGTCGGCCATGTTGGCGATGTACTTCCGGACGTACAGCCCGATGGCCACCGAGCCGGCCAGGTACACCGCCACGATGGCCCAGTCCAGGTTCGTGAAGTTCGTCTGAGTCACCGCGCCTATCACCTGCGGCATCGCCATCCTCCCTGTCCGCCGCGGCGCCTTTTGCAAGGCTGCCGGCCCGCGCCACTTAGCGCATCCGACCGGCAGGCCGCCGCGGCCGCCCATAAAAATCGCCGAATCCCCCGGCCAATGCAAACCTTCGTGCAATATTCTTTGGCCAGCCCCGCCCCATCAACCCCGGCAGTGCGTTTGCCGGAAGACGAATTGGTCTAATGCCTTCAGGCTGCGAAGACAGCTTGCGTTACGAGGCCCGGCCATCGCCCCGGCGGCGGCGCAGGGCGACCAGCTCGATCCAATCCATCTTGGCCGGATTGAAGGTCTTCACCGAGGCCAGGCACTCGGCGCCGACCGCCCCGTGATCGTCCTGGAGCTTTCGCAGGTTCCGCCCCGTCACCACCAGCACGCCGTCGCCCGGCTGCGCCAGCCAGGCCAGCGCCTCGGCGGCGGCCTCCGGGCCGCGAATCCTGTGGACCGCCCTGTGGAGGTAGAAGTCGAGGCTGGGCTCGTAGAAGCCGTAGACCGCGACCGGGGCGTCGGCGGGCACGGCCGCGTTGACGGCCGCGGCCAGGTCGGGCACGTTCTTGGCCCGCTCCACGGCCGGGGCGGCCGCCGCGTGGACCGCCAGCTCCAGCGCCAGCATGCCGGCCAGCAGGACCGCCGTCATCGCCAGCAATCCCGCGCCCACCAGCGTCCCCGCCCCGGCCAGCCCGGGCACGGGCAGGAACCACGGCCCGATCATCGCGGCCAGCCCGCCCGTCACCCCCACAATGCCGAACGGCCAGACGCCCCGCCGCAGCCAGCGCCGGCCAGATGGGCAGCACGTAGTGCGGCAGCTTCGTCGCCGCCAGCGTGGCCGCGGCCAGCAGCGGCAGGGCCATGCCCAGCAGGACGGCCCGGCCGTCGCGGCCGCCCAGCCGCCCGCCCAGCGCCGCCGACGCCGCCCCGGGCAGATGCAGCACCCAGGGGAAGAATCCGATCAGCACCACCGGCAGGTAGTAGGGCAGCCACAGCAGGTACAGCCAGGAGCGGCCGCCGTGGCTCTCCAGGGCCCTGCCGGAGCGGGCGAGCACGTGGTAGCCCAGGAAGACGCGCGAGAACTCCCCGCCGGTGGCGAGGTGGGCGGGAATGCCCCAGGCGCAGAAGATCGCCGCCCCGCCCAGCGTCGCCAGCAGGGCCAGCAGCAGGTACCGCCCGCCCAGCCGCCCTCGGCCGCGCAAGATCAGCACCGCCGCCGCGATGCCGCCCAGCGGGACGAGGCCCACCGGCCCCTTGGCCAGCAGGGCCAGCCCCGTCGCGGCCGCCAGCAGCAGCAGGTGGCCCGCCCGCACGCCGGCGGTCAGGGAGGCCACGAAACAGGCTACGGCCGCCGTGATGCACGCCAGCAGCACGGCGTCGGTGATGGCCAGCTTGCCCACCGCCAGCAGCATCAGGGAAGAGGCCAGGGCGAGCATCGCCCACCAGCCGGCCCGGTCGCCGAAGAGCCTTCGGCCGATGAACCACGTCAGCAGGCAGCTCGCGGCCGTGGCCGCCACCGAGGCCAGCCGGCAGGCGAGCTCCGTCGCCCCCAGCAGCCGCACCGGCAGCGACATGAGCCAGTACAGCAGGATCGGCTTGTGGGCGAACAGCCGGCCCCCGACCGTCGGGTACAGTTAGTTGCCCGATTCGAGCATCTCGACGGTGGCCCGGGCGTATAGGGGCTCGTCGCGGTCCCAGAGGGAAGTCCGGCTGGCCGAGAACAGGTAGACGGCCAGGATGGCGCCGACGGCGGCCAGGGCGTGCCCCCAGCCATGGCCGCTTGCCCGCGTGGCCGGGGAGCGCCCTTCGGCCTTGGCCTCCTGCGGATTCGGAGTTGCAGCGTTCA
>LJUF01000061.1 GCA_001303665.1 Phycisphaerae bacterium SM23_33
GGATGCTCTTTTACGGCGTGGCCCTGTGGCAGGTCGGGGAATTCTCCGTGCGCGAGGCCCGCGTGCTCGGGGCCGCGTTCATCCTGGCCGGACTGGCCGCCGGGGCGTTCCTCCAGCCCTACCCCTACCTGACTCTGGGGGTCAGCTTCGGCGGGTTCCACATTGCCTACGGCGCCGTCGTCTGGATGCGCTACGGCGGATAATCCACGGATTACACGGCCCGAAGGGCCGTCCCTTCGGGACGGATTACAGCGGCTTCGCCAGCACAGATGATTCGCGAAAGTGCTTCGCATGGTTGGGCGGCCGGCGTCGCCCTGAGGCTTCGAGAAAAAGGCAGTGACCGCCCCTAGAGCTCATGACGCGATTGACGAGACGATTCACCAGCGGACGCGGCTGGCCATCATGGCGGCGCTGGCGGGCGTGGAGTCGCTGGACTTCAACGAGCTCAAGGCCGAGCTGGGCCTGACGGACGGGAATCTCTCCACGCACGCCGCGGCACTGGAGCGGGTCGGTTACGTCAAGGTTCACAAGCGCTTCGTCGGACGAAAGCCCAGGACAACGATCGCCATGACCGCCACCGGCCGGCGGGCCATGGAGCGATATATCCGCTCGCTGGAGCGAATTCTGGTCAAAGCCCGTTGAGCCGGGCCGCAGAACGCCCGGCCGGGCGGGTTCGTAGGAAATGTTGACAGGCGCCGCATCCTCGGCAGCTTGGGGTTTGGGGCTGGCTGGGACAGCGGGGAAAGGAGCATGGACATGAGCGTATTGCGATTCTTTGCGGTGGTTTTCATTTTCGGCGTGGCCACGACGGCCTGGTGCGTCCTGGGCGGGGTGACGCACCTGCGGACGGAGATGCAGGACGCCAAACTCTCGAAACAGATGGAGAGCCTCTGGGGGCCGAAGGTGGTGACCCAGTCCGCGCCGTACTGGGTCCGCGACCCCGACGGCGAGCGGACCGCCGCCGGCGCCATCCCGCCGGCGGCCAGCACCATCGCCGCCGACCTCAAGCACGAGCACCGCTGCAAGGGGCTGCTGCGGTACAGCACCTTCGCGGTGGACTTCTCGGGGCGGTACAGCTTCCCCGCCGGCCAGCAGGAAAAGCAGCCAGGCTTCTTCATCTTTCACCTGCCGAGGGACATCACCCGGCACGAGAACCTGCGGCTGGCCGTGGACGACAAGGAGGTACCGATCCCGGCCGAGCAGAAGCTGACGGGCCGGCTTTCGGTGCCGCTGCCCCGCGACGCCGAGCACGTGGTGTCGGTGGCCTTCACCACCTTCGGGCAGGACATGTGGGTGTACGCACCCGGGGAGACCGCGCAGGGCTCTTCGGATTGGCCAGACCACCGGGCGGCCCCCGCCGGGGCCGACATGATCGAGCTGGGAGACTTTTCGCTGACGGTGACGACGAACTTCCGCGACATCGACTATCCCGAGGAGGAATTCGCCCAGAGCCCCAGGTCGAGCGCCACGCCCACCGACGGCGGCATGAAGGCCACCTGGGAATACCAGGGCCTGGTGACCCGACAACCCATGGGCGTTGTCATGCCCACCAGACAAAGCGCCGGGCCGATCGTCACCCGGATGAGCCTGTTCGCCCCGGTGAGCCTGCTGTTCTTCTTCACCGTGCTGTTCACGGTGGTGGTGCGCAGGCACATCGCCCTGCACCCGATGCACTACCTGTTCATCTCGGCGGGCTTCTTCGCCTTCCACATCCTGCTGGCCTACCTGGCCCCGGTCATCGACAGCATCCAGGGGTCGTTCTGGATCTGCGCGGCGGTGAGCGTGTTCCTGGTGGTGTCTTACATGCGGCTGGCGGCGGGGGTGAAGTTCGCCGTCAGCTACGTGGCGCTGGCCCAGCTGATCTACCTGGTGGGCTTCTCCTACGCCTTCTTCTGGAAGGGATACACGGGGCTGACGGTGGTCATCGGGGCGATCGCGACGCTGTTCGTGCTGATGCAGGCCACCGGGCGGATCGACTGGTTCAAGGTCTTCAGAAAACCCGCCCTCGCGCCGCCGCGCGTGCCTGAAGCGGCGCCGGTCCAGCCGGCACCGCCTACGCCGCCGCTGCCGCGGCCCGACGGCCCGCCCGCCCGGTAACCGGCGGGACCGTTTCCTCCGCAGAGGCACAGGCCGCAGGCCAGGCGGGGCCTGCGGCGCCGGCTATTCCCTTGCCTTTCCGGGCGCGATGAATATCCTGCATGCCTGCCAACGGCGCGTGCCGATAGAGAGTACATGATTATGTGCAGCAGGAACGCACCGCAGGAGCCCGCCGCGGCGCCGGCCGACGTCGCCGAGCTGGAGACCGCCGCCACGGTGGAGGCCATTCTCTTCGGCGCGGACAGGCCGCTGCCGCCGGCGAAGGTCTCCGAGATCGGCGAGCTGGGCGGCGCCCGGGCGGTCCGCAAGGCCGTGGCGCTTCTCAACGGCCGCTACGAGCAGGTCGGATCCAGCTTCCGCATCGTGGAGATCGCGGAGGGCTACCAGATGCAGTCGCTGCCGGAGTACAGCGACGTTCTGGCGCGGCTGCACCAGAGCCGCAGCGAATCCCGGCTGACGCAGGCGGCGCTGGAGACGCTGGCCATCGTCGCCTACCGCCAGCCGGTGCTGCGGGCCGACGTCGAGGCCATTCGCGGCGTCGCCTGCGGCGAGGTCCTCCGCGGGCTGATGGAAAAGAACCTCCTCCGCATCGTGGGCCGGGCCGAAGAGATCGGCCGGCCGCTGCTGTACGGCACGACCCGCCATTTCCTGGAGGTCTTCGGGCTGGGGAGCCTCGACGACCTGCCCAGCGCCGAGCAGCTCCGCAGGCCCGCCGGGCCGGCCGAAGCGCAAAACGCCCCGACCGGCCAGCAGGAAGAGCAAGCCCAGCCCGCCGAAGAGCCCGCCGAGCCCGATAGCGGCGCCGCCGACCAGGCCGGCGAGCAGCAAGAGGAACTACCGGAAGCGGAGACGGACGGTGGGTAGCGATGCGGGGCGGGGCCGCCGCGCCGGAATAAAGCCCACGTCCCGAGGGGACGCGGGCTTTGCATCACCCTGGGTCCGGCAACTTTACGTTTCCTTGGGTTCCCCGAACAGCTCGTCCATCTTGGCGGCGACGTCGGGGGCCCGCATGAGGGCCTCGCCCACCAGCACGGTGTTGACCCCGGCGGCGCGGAGCCGCTGCACGTCCCGGCGGGTCTTGATGCCCGACTCGCTCACCAGCGTGCGCGGGTCTTGGGCCATCTCCGCCAGCCGCAGCGTGTTGCTGATGTCCACCTGGAAGGTGGTCAGGTCCCGGTTGTTGATGCCCAGCAGGCTGTAGGCGGCGTGCGGAAAGCCGATCAGCGACCGCACCCGCATCAGCACCTCCATGCCGTGCACCTCCACCAGGCAGGTAAGCTTGAGCGAGGCCGCCAAGATCATCAGGTCCATCAGCTCCCCCGGCTTGAGGGCCTCGGCGATCAGCAGGATGCCGTCGGCCCCGGCCGAGCGGCTCTCGTACACCTGGTACGGGTCGATGATGAAGTCCTTGCGCAGCACCGGCAGGGCGACCGCCGCCCGCACCGCCCGCAGGTCATCCAGCGACCCCTGGAAGTAGGTCTGGTCGGTCAGGACGCTGATGGCGTCGGCCCCGGCCGCGGCGTACTGAGCGGCCAGGGCCACCGGGTCGAAGTCCCGGCGGATGACGCCGGCGGAGGGGGAGGCCTTCTTGACCTCGGCGATGACGTTGACCAGCCGGCGGGGAGGGCGGGTGCAGGCGGTAAAGAGGTTCCGCACGCGAGGCGCGGCGGCCGCCTGGGTCTGGACGCCCTCCATCGGGCGCCGCTGCTGGGCCTGGGCCAGCTCTTTCCGCTTGGTTTCAAGAATCTCGTTCAATATATTCTTGGCCACCGTGCAGACCACGTTAATCGGCGCAGGGACGTTGTCAAACGCTTTGTTTGCGGCAGTGACGGCCTCGCGCCCCGCCGGCGCCGATCTTGCCACACCGGCCTCGCTGCGGGCCCTGATTGCGGCGGGCATCTGCACGCTGCTGGGCTGGACGCTGTTTCGCGTGGCCCGGCCGTGGAAGTTCTATCTCCGCCGCGTCCCCGGCCGGCCGAACCACCTGAACCCGCTGCACGTGGTGGGCGTCTTCCTGGTGTACTTTCTGAGCGGGGCGGCGGCCCAGTCCGCCCTGGCTGCGGCGGCGGGGACCAAGCCCGCGCAAGAGGCCGCCTCACCGGGCGAAGTGTCGATCGCGGCCGCGATATTCAGCCAGATTGTCCTGTTCGGCACGGCCATGGCGGTGGCGTCGATGAGTTTCCGCCACGGGCTGCGGCGCGGGGTGGGCCTGAGCGGCCGCCGATACCTGTGGGACTCCGGGCGGGCCGTCATAGGCTTCTTCGCCGTCCTGCCCCTGTGCGTGGCCGCGCTGTACCTGACCGCCCTGATCATCAAGCCGACCAAGCATCCGATGCTCGACTTTCTCCACCGGGCCTCGGCCGGGTGGATGGCGCTCACCGTTTTCTCCGCGGTGGTCATGGCGCCGCTGGCCGAGGAGCTGTTTTTCCGGGGCCTGGTCCAGTCCGTGCTGCGGCGTTACTTCCGCAGCCCCTGGGTGGGGATCGTTCTGGGCTCGGGGCTGTTCGCCGCCTCTCACCAGCCGCAGTACCAGCACATGCCGGCCCTGTTCGTGCTGGGCATGGTGCTGGGATACAACTACGAGCGGACCGGCCGGCTGCTGGCCCCCGTCCTGCTGCACGCCATTTTCAACGCCGCGATGATCTGGGGGGAGCTGGCCGGCTGAGACGTCCCCCGCCGGTGAGCCGGGTCGGCGCAAAAAAAAGGCGTCGAGGTGCGGCGTCGTCCGCCGAGGCGGATCCCTCAAAACCGAGCGCCGCACCACGAGCAACCTTTACGACACATACCTCCGTGGTACCGCCACCTCAAACAGCGAAGGCGCGATGAGCCTGTACACCCGGTAGCCTGAGCGTTGCCGCCGGGCGTCGCATTATCACTATACGTCAAAAAGCCCTATTCGTCAAGGTGGAAAATGTGTTGCCCGGGCCGGGCCGCCCCAGCCGGCCAGGCCGGCGGGCGGGGCCTTACCTCCCTACCCCCGCCCCGCCGCTCCGAACACATTCACCGGAAGCGCGGATGGCCTTGATGCCGGCTGCCCGGGCCAGGATCCTGCACGCGAGGGCGGCGGCAGCCCCGGTCGCCAGCCCGGCCAGGTGGGACACCGGGGCCAGGCCCGCCCCCGCCGGCAGGGAAGTGGGCAGCAGGGATCGGCCGGTGGCGGCCTCGAAGGCCGAGCGGGCGGCCGCCAGGGCCAGGAAACCGACCCATGCGGCGGCGGCGGGCTTGCCGGCCCGCATGGCCGCGTGCAGGACCAGCATCGCCAGCAGGGCGTAGCTGACCCCCGACAGGCCGCGGTAGGTGGTGATGCCGTCGGCCCAGAGGTACACCGCCGCCCCCACCAGAACGGCGGACGGCAGCACCAGCGGCATGACGTTCAGCCGCCGGCACCGCGCCACCCAGCACAGGGCCGCGAACGCGCCCGCGTTGGCGGCGAAGTTCAGCCAGCCGAAGTGCACCAGGTTGCAGCTCGCCAGCCGCCACCACTGCCCGGCGGCGATCCCGCCGCGGTCGAACTCCAACACAGATTGGGCAGCCGGGCACGCTTGCACAATCGTCGCCGCGACCAGGACCGCCGCCAGGCCAATGCCGCTCGCCCCCCACCGGCCGAGGGCCCGCCCCACCGGGCGGGACCACCCCGGCGCGTGCAGCTTTGCAGCTATTCTCCGCACTTTCTGCCCTTTCGCCGGCGGAGCCATTCCGCCGCCGCCCACAAACCCAGGGCCGCCGCACCGATCGGGCCAACCGCCCCGCCGCCGAATCCGGGCAAACGCAGGTCCCGCCCGCGGGGCCGTCCGACCTGCCTGTCAGCAGGCTCCGGCTGGGGCTGCGGCTGGCCCGGCCGATCACCGGCGGCCAGGACAGGCCCGAGGTTCTGTGGCGCGGCCCTCTGCGGGCCCAGCCGGGCACTGGCCCTGCTCCGCATGGACTCCAGTTGGGCCTGGAGCTCCTGCTGGCTGCTGCGGTCCCGCTGCAGCCGCAGGGCGTTGCGGCGCTCGATCTTCCACCGCTTATACTGGGCGTCGTTCTCCAGCACGATGAAGGAGGTGTGCTCGGTGGCAATGGAATACGCCTCGCCCAATGTGACCACGGCGGGGATCACCTCGGCCCGGGAGCCGGTCCGGTCGGCGCCCTTCAGCAGCCGGTGGACCTTGTGCCAGGCCCACATGCGCCCGATCTCGCCGTTGTTGCGGTCGGCCGCCGGGAAGGTCAGTTCCACCGTGTTGTCGAACCGGGCGCCGCGGATCAGCCCGCGGAGCTTGACCTTGACCGGGCCGGGCTGGCGATACCGCCCGTACAGCCGCAACGGCGTGCCGTGATACAGGTTGGGCAGCTCCGCCGGCTCCCGGTCGTACACCTGCGGTCCTTCGAACTCGATCTGGAGGTCGGTCAGCACCGGGCGGGTCAGCTTTCGGCGGAAGGCGGCGGCCTGGCGCTGGAAGTCGTCGCCGCGGGAAAGGAAGGCGGCCAGCCCGCCGGAGTCCTCGGCCAGCTGCTCCAGCAGCGGGCGGTTGACCTCGTTGCCCACGCCCACGCAAAAGACCCGGACGTTGGCCGGCCGGGACCGGATCTGCTGGATCAGCGCCGCCCGCTCACCCTGCTCGGTCATGCCGTCGCTGAGGATGACCACGTTCAGCGTTCGGTCCGGGCTGGCGTATCGGTACGCCGCCTCCAGGGCGGGCCGCAGGACCGTCCCGCCCCTGGCCTGCTGGGAGCCCAGAAAATCCGATGCCTGGGCCTTGTTCCGCTCGTCGGCCGGGCGGAGCTGGTCGAACAGGGCCTTGGCGGCGACGTTAAAGGTGATGATCTCGAAACGATCTTCCTCTTGCAGGGCCTGGATGAAGGCCCCGACGGTCTCGCGCGACAATGCCAGCTTGCCGGCGTCGGCCATGCTGCCGGAGATGTCCAGGATGAACGCGTAGTCCATGCTCGAGTTCAGTCCCTCCAGCTCCTTGCCGGCCGTCAGGGTCAGGCAGAAGTAGCCGTCCTCGGCCCCGTGCCTGGAGGCGATCAGGTCAATGCCGGTGCGCGGCCGCGAGAGCCGGTAGGCCAGGACCACGTCGCGGTTGAGGTCGCCGCCGGCGGTCTCCAGCCCCGCCTGCCAGTACGCATCGGCGTGCCGGGCGAAGACGAAGTCCTTGCGGTGGCTGGGGCTGTCCATGGCCACGATGGGCACCTCGGACTTCGCGTGCACCGTCAGGGCGAACTTGCCGGCGGTCCTGGAATCGGCCCCGCCGGCGGAGACCGTCGCCAGCGGGTACACGTACGTGCCCCAGTCGTGGTCGAAGTCCAGCTCCTGGTAGTAGCAGATCTGGACCTTCTGCTCGGCGCCGGCGTTGACGGGAAAGATCCGCATCTCGAAGGTCTTGTAATCGGTCTGCTCCAGCAGCCCCGGATCGATCCGCTTTGCCTTGTAGCTGTCGTAGATCTGGCGGGCGCGCTGCTTCTCGACGACCTCCCCGACCATCTCCTTTCCGTTGATCCACATGCTGAAATTGGCCACCGAGGCGTCCTTGGGGACGGGGAAGGTGTACAGGGCCTCCACCTGGCGGCTCTCGGTGTTGCGAAAGACCTGAGTGACCTCGGTGACCGCGACCCCGTTGTTGATGGTGACGTTCACCTCGTGCTGTTGTATTTCCAGGACGCCGCCGAGTCCGCCGTCGGCGATCAGCAGCCCGGCCGCCGACGAGATGGAAGCAGCCCCGGCCAGTAGGAATGCCGCCAGGACAAACGCGCCGAACACGGCACGTCGTCCATATGTCATCGCTTCAGCTTTCATCGCGGTTTTCTCCTTCGGGCGGCCAGGCGCAGCCCCCACGGGGGCGGCGCGCCGCCGCCTCTTGAGGTCGAATCACCGCCCGCCGGGCGGCCGTCGCCCGCGGGCTGCTGGCTCACTCGCAGCCTTGGCTTTGCCGTCTCGTGTATCGGCGCCGAAACCGACGAATCAACTCAGGACAGTCTCTCTGGAGTCCTATCTTCGCTCTGCTCACCCGGCAGTCGCGCGGCTGGGCTCGATGCGGATGTCCAGCCCCTGCCAGCCGCGCTCGATCAGCTCGCCCTGAAGGGCCTCGGCCAGCCATCCCCGCCGCTGGCCGACAAAGTGAGGCCTCCGCCGCCAGGTCGCCCACGCCAGGCCGTACACCACCTGATGCAGCACCCCCTCGTTCGTGCCCAGGGCCTGGTGGAGCCTTCGCTTCAGCCGGCTCAACCGCGAGGGGCCCTCAAGCACCCGCAGCGAGCGGGCCTTCTCGGGGGTGCGGGCGATGTAGCCCTTCCTCTCCAGGGCCGAGACGTGCCCGCGGACGGCGTTGACGTTGACCACGTCAATGCCCTGGCCGATCTCCCGCAGGCTGGGCGGAAAGCCGTGCCGGCGGGAATATTCCCGGACGAACACCAGCACCTTCTGCTGCTGCTGGGTAAGGCCGGCCTGGCTCATTCTGCACCTCTGTACACTGTTATTGTGTACACTGTAAGTTTGTACACCTACCGTGTCAAGCCCGCTCAGCAAGATTTTTCAGAATTTTTTCGCTGCCCCCGGGCCGCCTGCCGGCCCCCTGGCGTTCCGGCGGAGACGTCCCATCGGGGCCTTCCCAGCCCGCCGGCCGCCTCGCGCCGGCCGCTGGCGCCGGGTGTTGTGCCGACTAGCACAAAGCCCCGCGCTACATGGCGGTCGCTGGGTAAGTGCATTCAAAGGAAGTGCTTATTTCCCATGCCGCCCTGGACCGCAGGCGTGCTATACTCCGCCCGAGCAGCGTCCGCGGGCATATGCGGATAGACAATCCGTGTTAGGCCGGAAAGACAACATGAGTCCCAGCAACCGACTGCCAACGTGGGCCGCACGCGTGCCGAAGAGCAAGATCCGCCGGCTGTACGAGACCGACGCCAAAGGCATCTACGACGAGGACCTGATTGACGAAGTGGGCTACGGCCTGCTCGCACGCTGCGAGAGCTTCATCGCGGCGAACCGGGCCAGGGCGGGCGAGCTGCCCTGCCCCGAGTGTGCCCGGCCCGTGCGACGCCAGGAGGTCCTGTCTTGCCCGTGCGGCTGGGAGCTGCCTTGGGCGGACTACTTCAAGACCATCCAGCACAAGCAGCTCAGCGGAGCCGGGCCCGTCCTGGAGCAGTTTCAGGACTTCGTGAACGCGTTCCCCTCGGCCCGAACGCCCCGGAAGAAGGTGCTGCTCATAGACCGCCTGATCCACGCCTTCCACTGGTACTGCAAGACGAACGGCCCCACGCGGCCGGTCGCGGTCAACCTGATCGAAGGGCGCCTGGGGGAGGTCGTGGCCTTCCTGGACCGTCTCAGCTACAGCCACAAGAGCACGCCCGGGACCAGCGAGAACCTGGCCGAATGGAACCACAACATCGAGGTAAACCGGGGCTGGTATCCCAGCCGGCGCAAGGCGGAGGCCCGGCCATTGCGTCCAGCCGAGGCGGACGGCCCGCGCTGCTGACGCATCACGTTGGAAAGGAGATGAGACGCCATGAGAACCTGCAGGCCACTCGTGATCGCAGGCATGGGATTATTGATGCTCGTCGGCTGCGCCAAACGCCCGCCGCCGCCTGCCCCCGCCCCCACGGCCAATCAGTACCGGTTGGCAATCCAAGGTACCGCCGGCTTGAGGCTCGACCTGCTGCTGATCACGAAACCGACCGAGGGAGAGATCGAACGATACGAGTCCGAAGTGACGGTGCCTTACACCAGGGATTTCGAGGCGTTGAAGTGCGCCGTCTGGGTTGACGGCGAGTTCAGAGGCCAAAAAGGCCAATACCGCATGAGCTTGACGACAAACGGGAGCATAACGTCCGAAGTGGACGGCAGGGTCAGGAAGGGCCATAAGACTTCCGGCGTCATGCACGACCTGTAAGAGGCCGGATTCGAGCCATTCGCTGCGGCGGAGGCCGTGAGGCGCCGCCGCCCTGGGACGACTTGACGGCAATGTGGCCGAGAATCGGGCCAATCCCGACATATGGTGTTCTCTACCATCTTGGCATCGTCGTTCACTTCTGGGTGAGTCGACGCGTCGCTCGCCGTCTCGGCCTCAAGCGCCGCGTTTGGATGCTCGTCAGTGCCAGCTACTTCGTAGGCATGATAATCGGGGCCAAGGCCCTGTATGACCTGCGTCATTCGCACCTCGACCTGCAGGCTCTCTTCAGCCTCCGGCACTACTTGGAGGGCGGCTTCTGGGGCGGACTGCTGGCTTATCTGGTTCTGGCCCTGCCGCTGTGCATGCTCCTGACCAAAAGAAGGCGTTCCGCCTGTGACCTGGTCGCCCTCACGATACCCATTCCCTGGGCCCTGGCCAAAGTCGGGTGTTTGCTTAATGGATGCTGTTACGGTCGGCCGTCCTCCCTGCCTTGGGCGATTACGTTTCCACAGGGGCCCGGCCCGGCACCGGCCGGTGTTCCGCTGCATCCGACGCAGGTCTATGAGATCATCACCATGGTCCTGCTTCTTCTCGTCTTCAGGAAGTTGGATCGCGAGCGATGGCGGGGGACGATGTTACTGTGGTTCCTGGCAATCTACGGCCTGGCTCGCGCAGCCACCGACGTGTTCAGGGGGGACACCGATCGGTACATCTACCTCGGGCCGATTACGCTCACGCAGGCTGCGTCTCTGGCCGGAGCGACTCTCTCTATTGTCTTGCTCGTGCTGTGGGCACGGCGCAACCCGGCTGCGGAAAAAACTGTCGGGTCGGGACCTGATCAGGGATAGCCGGCCCTGGTCGCCCGCCTCGCGACGGCCCCTGGCGGCGGGTGTTGTGCTGACCAGCATAAAGCCCCGCGCTACATGGCGGTGGCCGGGTAAGTGCATTCAAAGAACGTGCTTATTTCCGATGCCGCCCTGGGCCCCACGCGCGTTATACTCCGCCGCAGCGCCGCGAGGGTCCTATACGCGACTAGACTCAGGGTTATGCGACAAAAGGTGAGAGAGGAAATGAGATGAAGGTTCTGCTAATGCTGCTGCTGTGGGCAATTCTCCTGGTGCTGTGTTGGCCTCTGGCTCTATTGGCACTGATTCTATGGCCAGCATTCTGGTTGCTCTCGATACCCTTTCGCATCGTGGGGACGGTCATGGCAGTGTTCTTGGCATTCGTAAAGGCAGTGCTCTTCCTGCCCGCGCGCTTGCTGGGTTATGGAGCAAACGTATAACCATGGCACGCACGCGGCCGGGAATTCCGCCGCGCTCCATCCCCACCCGTCATTCGTACGTTCCTGCCCTGAACAACCGCCCGCGAAAGTGCCTCAACTACCTGCCTACCTGACGGTTCGGCAGGCAGGCCGAACTGGGGCCGACATGTTCTGCCGACGTCCCGTTGCACTTACGATGTGAATTCGCTGACGCCACAAGCAAAACTGGTGACCGCATGATCATAGAGTGCCATACCCACCTTTCACAATTCCGGCATGAAGGGCAAACGTTCTCCCAAATTCCCGATAGTGTGCTGGCTGATATGAAACGACTGGCAATCGGAATGGCTCTGGTTTACCCCGATACGGAACCTGCTTCCAAGCTCTCTGACTTAGAGTCCACGCGGGAAGTGGTGTCAGGGCGCCCAC
>LJUF01000062.1 GCA_001303665.1 Phycisphaerae bacterium SM23_33
CCCAGTTGCCCTGAGCGGCCTCGAAGCGGGCAGCGGCCAGATACCCCCGGGCGTCGTCGGGCCCGGCCTCGATGGCCTTGGCCAGAAGCACCCGGGCCCGGCCGTGGTCCCCGGCCCTTTCGCAGTAGTCGGCCCACAGCAGATAGGCGGCGAGCTTGTCGGTGGCCGCCTCCGCGTACTCGGCCAGGATGCTCTGAGCTCTCACGTCTTCGTCCATGCGGCGGAGCAGGTCCGTCAGCAGCCGCACGGACTGGATGCTGCCCCCAGTGACCTGCTGCAAGGCCAGATAGACTTCCCGAGCCCTGGCCAGCTGGCCCACGCGTTCGTACAGCGCGCCCAGCCGAACCAGGTTCACGACGTTGGTGGGCTGGGTCTTGCGCCGGTCTTCCCGGCGCTTGATGACGTCTTCGGGTTGGTCGCGTTCCTCCAGCAACTGCAGGTAGCGCTCTTCGACTCCGGGGTCACCAGGGGCGAACTTGTACGCCTCTTCCACCCAGCGGGCATATTCGTCGGTTTTGCCTTCGGCCTCGGCCACCTTGACCAGGCCCAGCAGGGCCTGGAGGTTAGCGGGATTCTGCCCGTAAGCGGTCTCGAAGGAGGCCTTGGCCAGGTCCAGCCGATTCACGGCCAGGTAGCAGTTGCCCAGGAAGGAATGCCCCTGGCTGAACCGCGGGCGCTGCCTCAGGGCTTCGGTGGTCAGGCGAATGGCCTCATCATGCTCCCCCTTGGCCCAGGCTACCTGGGCGTCGTAGAGGCGGCCGCCCACCTCGTCCAGGTCGAGCTTGGCGGCGGTCTGGGCGTACTGCTGAGCCATGGCCCAATCGCGCTTGCTCAGGGCGTACTGGAACAAGGGCTCGACCACCGCGTACTTGTTGGGGTCTATGGCCTCGGCGGCCTTGAGATGTTGCAGGTACTGCTCCTCCTCGCCGAAACCCCGGTAGGCCTCGGCCGTCTGAATCTCGCGCAGGAAGGGATTGGTCTGCCTGGCGATATCCTGCAGCCGATAGGCCAGGCGCTTTTCCGCATTCGGCTCCCGGAGCACGTTCAACTGCCACAGGGTGGTCGGATCGTCCTGGAAAACCCTCTGGGCGTGGTCGTACAGGGCCTGCACCTTGTCCATCTCGTTCTGCGCCTGGTACCACCGGATCAACTGGACCAGGGGGCGTAAATCTTTCGGCTGCCGGTTCACCACGTCCGTGGCCAGTTGCAACGCCTGCACCCGCCGGCCTTCCACCCACAGTTGCTGGGCGTGAATCATCAGGGCGGTCACTTGATCCCGGTTCAGCTCCTTCAGCGTGTCGGGAATGCGCTGCGTCTTCCCGCTGAGCACCTCCAGCAGGGCCTTGGTGGCCAGCGCCTGCTCATTCTCGGGATTGGTCCTCAGGACAGCCTCCACGAAGCTGGAGGCCCTGTTGTAATTGCGGTAGTCGATCTGGAGCTGGGCCAACTCCATCCGGGCCGGGGCGCTCTCGGGGCTGATGGCCAGGTAGTCCCTGATGATGCGTTCGGCCTCGCCCAACTGCCTCAGCTGGCGATAGAGGTTGATCAACAGCTCGGCGGTCTTGGCCTCGAACCCCGGGCGGAAGGCGTCGTAGGCCTTTCGCAGGAGTCGTTCGGCCTCGATCGGCTCCCCGTTGATCATCGCCAACCAGCCCTCGATCTTGGTCACGTAGGGGCTGTTTTCCTGGATGCCCCGCATCTTGCTGAGGGCGTCGTTGACCTTCGGCAGGATGTCTTCGCGCTTGCTGCCGCCGCCCCGGAGGCGCTCCAGCAGGATGTCGCAGAGCTGATGGTTCAATGTCAGGACCGCGCTGCGGTACCTCAGAAGCTCCTGGCCCTGGAGCTTCGAGGGGTCTTCGCCCACGGCCTTGGCGACGGCTTCGAGCCCCTGGCGCAGGGCCGCCTCGGCCTCCGCCGGCTTCCTTTCGAACGTGCGGAGCGTTGCCAGCCTGGAGAAGGCGCGGTAATCGCCGGGTTCGACCTGGGCGGCCTTCTCCAGCGCAGCCACGGCCTGGCCCAAGTCCTTTTCGCGTTGATGGTAACTAGCCAAGGCCAGGTAACCCTCGGCCTTGTCGGGCTGAACCTCGACGCCCTTCTTCAGCTGCTTCAAGGCGTCGTCCTTGCGGCCCTCGCGCTGGTAGAATTCCGCCAGAGCCACCCGCAGCATGACGGTGGAGGAATTGGCCTCGATCCCTTTCAGGTAGGTGTCCTCCACCTCCTTCTTACGTCCCTGCCGGGTGAGGAACGCGGCCAGGGTCACGTAATACCTTTCCGTCTCGGGAGCCAGCTCAACGGCCGTGTTGAAATCCTTCGCTGCCGGCCCCACGTAATCCGGATTCGACACCGCGACGACGGCCTTGGCCCGCGCCCGCTGATAGAACGCCTCGTGGCTCTTGGGATCCAGTTCGATGAGACGGTCCAGCGAACGGATGTATCGCATCCAGTCTCCCGAACCGGCGGCAATGGTGTACTCCAGGCCGGTCAACCGCCGCTGGGCATCGAGGAAATCAGGCCTCAGGCGAACCGCCTCCATCAGCCGGGAATGAGCCCCCTGGAACAATCCCCGCCTCTCGGCCTCGCTCAGGCGGCGGTCGTTCGTCAGGCGCTCGAGCATCGCGTTGGCACAGCCCAGCAGGTGGTCGGGGTTGTGCGACTCGCTGGCGGCCCTCTGATACAGCCTGATCGCCTCGGCATACTCCTTGCGTTTCAAAAGCGCCTCGGCCTCTTGGACCAGCGCCTGCGGGTTTCTGGGACGGGCCAGTATCACCCCCGCCACCACCAGCAGACCCAGGAACACGCCGATCACGCTGAGCAGAATCACAACCCACTTGTTGAGTTTTCTTCTCCTAGCCATTGCGGGTTCCAGCTTTCACTTAAGACTTCCTCTGCTTGCCTGAGTCCTCAAGTCTTTTCACATCGTCGGCCGAGGGCAGGAACCGCAGCGCCGCCGGTATCGCGTGACGCAGAAACTCCAGTGAAACCTCGTCACTGGCGGCCGCGCTCGCCTCCGGCCGGCCCGGCGCCGCCTGGATTTTGGCGAAGTAGCAGTAGTTCCTCGTCGGCCAAGTCAGGTCCCAGCGGACCCGGCTGCGGCTGTCGGTGGCCTCGCCGTTCATGCTGAAGACGTAATATTGGGCCGACTTGACCGCGGCGCCGAAGGTGTCCTTCAGGGCGTAGGCGGCCCGGCGGACCTTGATTTGTCGCCACTCGCGCCAGGGCTCGGGCAGGTCGGGAAGCTCCAGCGTCAACGAGGCGCTCTCGCCGGGAAGCGGGGCGAAGCCGCCGGCAAGAAGGCAGATTTCGGGTATGTGCGGCACGGGGTCGACCAGCCCGGTGTAGTAGGTGACGTCCAGGATGAAGTACCGCTGGTCTTCGGCACGGATGGAGGTGACCTGATTGTCCCGGTAAAAGGCCGAGTAGTACCAGTTGAGGCGGTGCTTGGTGGTGCCCAACTCTCGGAGCACGTCTTCGGTCAACTTTCGGTACCCATCGGGGGCCAGCACGTACCGGGGGACCCGCCTGCCGTCGGGGCCGAGGATATCCGGGCCCAGCGCCTGGGGAAAGTTCGCCAGCCAGTGCCCGTCCAACCGGGCCGCTTCCGGCAGGGGCACCGCCGCCTTGACCAGATGGATCCGCAGCAGCCGCACGGCGACGTGGAAGCCCGCCGCCGCGGCCAGCAGCAGGGCCGCGGCCACGCCGAAGTGGACCCAGCCGCCGCGGGAGGCCCGCGGGGCTGAAGCGTCGCCCGGGTTGATCACCGTGTCGCTCATGACGCGTCGCCGGCCTGGGCGGGACGTTCCGCGCCGTCTCCGTCGTCTTCGTCGGAGACCTCCACGAACAGCTTGTCCACCAGCCAGGAGAAGAATCGCGGCAGCGCCCGCAGCAGCCGGGCCAGACCCCATAGCATCAGGAACGCCGGCACCAGCATCAGCAGGCCGGTGAAATAGTGCATGAACCTTTCGCCCAGCTCCTTGCGGTCGATGTAGTACATCCAGCAGGTGATGGCCACGCGGATGACGTTGCAGAGAATCGCGATGGGAATCGCCGCCCCCACCAGGATGATCCGCTGCCAGATGGGCTTGTCGTCCAGGTAGGCCATGGCCACGCCCAGGGCCAGAAAGGCCATCAGCAGCTTCATGCCGTTGCAGGCCTCGGCCACGTTCAGATCCTGCCTGATCCCGGAGCGGGTGACCAGCGTCAAGCTGCTGGCCACGGCGCGGATGCTCACCCCCCCCAGCCGCAGCATCAGCATGGCCCCCTTGGCCGCGAAGCCCTGAAGCGGCAGGGAGATCCGCGTGTAGATGCTGGGAGAGATGGGCATCGCGAACAGCAGGAACAGGATGGGCAGCCAGGTCAGGCGGATGACCGCCGCGCCACCCAGGTACAGCACCAGCCCGAAGACCACGCCCACCATGAAGATCTGCATGAACCAGTAGTTACGGATGGGATAGACGCACAGCGGCTGGGCCAGCAGCGACAGCAAGATGATGAGCAGCCCCAGGTAGCTGAGCAGCCCGGTCCTGCGTTCCGCAGCCAGCAGCTCGTGCCGCCGGCTGTAAAGCAGGTAAAGGCTGAACAGGGGGATAACGAACCCGTGCGTCCAGTCCGGGTCCATGATCCACTGCCGCACCAGCCGGTCAATCTGCCAGTAGTGGGCCCCCACCAGCAGGGCCGTCAGCACGCCGACCTTGGCCAGCGTCGCGGGGGGAAGGCTCTCGCCGAACCGGACGGCGGGGGCCGCCTCGACCATGTCCGCCAGGCTGCCGGCCGGGGCCGACCGGCTGGGCAACGCGCCGCCGGCGGGAACCGCCTGCGGCCCACTGGATCGCCCGGGCGATTGCGTCATGAAAGCCCAACATCCTCCATTCGCATGGGCCAGTTTAGCACACGAGGCCCCGCCCTCAGGTCAGTACAATCGATAGCCTTTGTGCGGGAAGAATATCGGTATTTCGAACTCCATCTCGGAGTAGTTTCTGTCGTAAATGAACCCGAACCCGTACGTCATCCGGAAGGCGTTGCGCCAGACGGCCATGAATGGCGCCGCCCAGTAGGTTCCTACGGCGATGGTGTCGTCGGGTTTCAGGAAAATGTCCGGCTCCTTGCCAGCCATGATGTCGTTGAGCTTGAGCTGCTGAATCTGCTCCTGATCGCGCCCGATGCGGCGGATGAGGATGGAGTTGTTCGGCCAGCTCAGGGGGCCGAGGTTGCCGGCGGCGGCCACGGCCTGCTTGGCGGTCACCTTTCGCCCGGTGAGGCTGTACACCCCCGGCCGGAGGACCTCGCCCATCACGTAGAACTCCCCGATCTGGAGCGTGGGGACGTGGACGATGTCCTTGGGGCGGATGATGATGTTCATCCGCGGATCGCCCGCCTTGAGCTTGTTGAGGTTGACGGCGATGATCCGCTTTTTCTTGGCCAGGTCGTGCTGGATCCATCCGAAGGGGTCTTTTTCACGTTCGGCCGGCGCCAGGAGCCTCTCGGGAACGGGCACGGCGGGCTGGGTGGCAACCTCCTGGGGAACCCGGATCCAGCGGCCGCTGGAGTACACCCACTTGTAGGTGACGGTGGCCTTCTCCAGGTCGGCCGGGGCGCTGCCGGTGGAGGCCGGCGCCGGGGCGGTGTTGACCGCCGAGAGATACACGCGCTCGTCGCCGGCCTGCGGCGCGGGGCCGCCCGGCCGCATCACCGCGCCGGGGATGAACTTCTCCAGCTCCTTCATTTCCTCCTCGACGCGGCGGGCGGGCCTGGTCTCCTGCGTCGCCGGGGCCGTCTCCGGAATCTCCGGCAGCGGCGGCAGCGCCTCCACCCCTTCCGGCGGCTTTACCGCCTTCTCCTCCTTCTTGGCCCGGATCACGTACAGCCAATCGATGTTCACCTGGCTGATGTCGCCGGCCAGCGCCAGCGCCTCCAGCAGCGTGAAATCCCTGCGCATGATGCTGTACGTCCCCGGGCGAACGACCGCGCCGAGGATGCTGAAGATGCTCTGGCGGGGGATCACCACGACCACCGAGACGGTCGCATCTTTCAGGATGTTGGGCCGGTAGGCCTCCTTGATCTTCTGGACCAGCTCGTCCTGGGTCAATCCCGCCGCCAGGATTCGGTCTTCCAGCAGCGGCAGATCGATGTAGCCGCTGTGGCTCACCTCGCGCTCCACCACCGTCTCCAGCCCTTCGGCCAGCAGGTCCAGGACGCCGATCCGCAGCAGGTCGGTCGGGCCGATGACGTAGTCGGCCTCGACGTACTCCAGGTCTTCCGGAGCGGGCTGCTCGGCGCCCGGCACCAGGACCTCGGTCTGATCGGTGGGCCCGATGGTCTCGAAGATGGGATTGATGCGCGGCTGATCGGGGCCGCGGAGCGGCCTGCTGGGATCGAAAAAGTTCCACCAGCCGGGGTCCCACCCCTTGCATCCCGTCAGCGCCGCCGGCGCGGCCAGCGCCACGATCCACAGCAAGCCCATCGTCGGCTTTGTGTTGCTCATCTTTCCACCTTTCTCAGCAAGCTGCCAGGCCTGTGAACACTCCTGCCAACATGCTCCTAGTCAATTCCCCGCTACGGAACGCGCAGCAACAGCGCGTCCCCAGTCGGGCTTCAAACACCAGGATGGCGTTCGGTCGCAATCCTTTGTCGACCCGGACGTGCTTCGTCCATGACGGCGGCTTATTGTACGAACGCCTGGTGAGAATATCGACCCAGATTCTACACAACTTGATGGAATGGGCAAACCTGTATTGCTCGCTCGCCCCCAGGCCGGCTGCGGCCGCCGCGGCGCCCCCGCCGCGCGACCCCCAGCGCCCGAACGCCGCTTCGCACCCGAGATCATGGCCACGGCTTTCAATCCGTGTCGCCCTCCAGAAGCGATACCGGCCCGGTGACCTCCACCCATCGTGGGCGTGTCGAGACGCCCGGCACGAGGAACAGGACGGTCCCGTCCGGCACCCGGATAAGGTCTCGCAAGGCCAATCCCTCGCTGCTGGCCGTCACCCCCCCCTTCCAGCCGCCGCGAACGCGGATCACCGCGTCGGCCAGGCCCTCCGCTCCGGGCTTCAGCAGGAACCGGCAGTGCCCGTCCTTGGCTTGGAGGTGGTAGCATCCCTGGGACTCGTCGAAGCCGTCCGCGTCGACGTCTCCGTCGCACGCCTCCTGCCTGCCCATACGAATCTCGACGCCCGCGGGTTTGACGTAATTCGCCTCGTACAGACTCCTGTGCTGCCCCTGCGGCGCCGTCAGGAAGCTCCACCGCCCCACCGAACCGCCGAAACGCTCCACCTCCAGCACCGCGCCGCGCCCCCCTCCCGACCACGCCGCCGCGGCCGGCGCCTTGACCCGCAAGGCCGAAACGTCCTGCCCGCCGGCATTGTTCACCACCAGGTCGGTGACCTCCCGGCCGTCGGCGTAGAAGGTGTGCTCCCACCGGATCTGGCGCACCGCCAGCGACGCCCACTGCCCCGCCGAGGTGGGGAAATACCACGTGTTGCTCAGCCGCAGCCGCAACGCGTTCGCCTCCAGAATCGCCACCTCCCCCACGCGCCGCCGGCCGAAGGCGGTCAGGTCCTCGGTCACCGGCGCGTCCGGCTTCAGGGCCAAGCCGCGCGGAAAAAGCTGCACGAGCGGCTGGTCGGCGCCCAGCCGCCACAGGCCATCGTCGCACTGGCGAATGCCCATCGGCTCGCCCCGGCCGGCAGTGCGTAACTCGTAATCCAGCCCGGACTTAACCAGCCTCATCCCCTCCGGCACCGGGCCGATCTCCCGCCGGTTGTCGATCAGCATGATGTCGTCCAGGTTGATGCGGACCGCGTCGGCTGCCCCGCCGGAAGCGCCGAACCACAAGCGCAGCCTCCGCACGCCGCGAGCCTCGAAATCCGGCATCCGCTTGAGCCGCTGAAGATCGATCAGGACGTCGTTCCAGCCGCTCTTCAGCAGCACCGGAAGGCTCTCCCAGCCGGCCCGGTCGGTGGTCAGCACCACCTTCAGGTCGTCGCGAATCTCCCGGGCGTAGACGGCCATCATCAGCAAAGTATAGTCCGACAGGTCGTGGATCGCCGGCAGCCGGTATTCCAGCACCGCCCCCCGCGGCAGCGACACCTCCATCGCCCCCACGCCGGTGCGGGTGATGTTGACGACGTACTTCAGCTCCGCCCCGGCGCCGGCCGGCGTGATCTTGAAATGCCGAAGCTGCCGGTGGCCGGGCTCCAGGCCGAACACGGAGGTCTCGAAGTCGGTCAGAGACACAAACCGCCCCGTGACGGTCTCGGGGTAGGCCTGCCTTTGCTGCACCGGCAGCGGCTGAACGTAGAGGCCTTCCCTGCCGGCCTGGGCCGGCGGGCACCCCGCCAGGCATGCCAGCACCGCCGCCGACAGACCGGCGACTGCGGCCACACCCGCCCGCCGGCGCAAGCCCGCGCGGCGCCCCGCCCTTGCTGTCGAAAGCGCCTTCATCGGCCCTCTTACAGTACCGGCCGGCCGGGCTCAGGGCCAGATAGATTATTGACCGCGCTGCATCCTTCCAAGGTCGCGGTCCGGCCCGCCTAGCGGCCAATCAACGCCTGCGCCTGGGCGACCTCAAATCGACAATCGTCAATCGCCAATCGGCAATCCCGGGCTCACCTGTCGAAACTCCCCGTCGAATGGACATGTAAGCGACTTGCCATTCGGCCGGGCATTCGCGAAAATGGAGTTCATGGCCGAAGGGGCAAAGTCAGGTTTCAGGCGGTGGCTGAAGGTCCTCGTGGTTTGCCTGCTGATACTGGCCGCGCCCGTGCTCTACTGGCTGTGGTGCGATCACCGCGCCAACAGCACACTGCAAGCCGAACTGGACGCCGTCAAGGCCGCCGGCGACCCCATCGACTTCCACGACCTCGCCGCCCAGCCCATCCCCGATGAAGAGAACGCCGCGGAGCTGTACAAGCAGGCCGTTGCCGGGCCGCTACTGGGCGGACCAGCCCTCAGCGACGAGTCACAGGAGGCACGGCTGAAGCGATGGTCAGAGATGCTCCATTACCTGCCCTCGCACAGGAAATTCCGGGCCGAGCACGCCGAGGACGTGAAACAGATCCTGGCCGTCTCCCGGGGCACGCTTGGGCTGTGCCGCCGCGCCCGCGGCCTGGGCAGGTCCGACTGGAAGCTGAATTACAGCGGACCGGCCATCAGTTTGACCCTGCCGTCACTGGCCCACCAGAGGCAACTGTGCCGGCTGCTCTGCACGGCCGCCCTGGCCGCGCACGAGGCCGGCGACGACGCCGAGGCCGTCGAGTACGTCCGCGACATGCTGGCCCTGGCCCGATCCCTTGATTCCGAGCCGGTGCTCATTCATAACCTGGTCGCCCTGGCCATCGACTCCACGGCGTACTCGGCCGTAGAGCAGATCAGCCCGCAGCTTCGCGCCGGTGGGCGGCCGCCGGCCGCCACACGCAAACAGGTGGAGGCCCTTATCCGCGAGCTTCTCGATGAGAGGGCGGTGAGGCAGGGCCTGGCCTGGGGGCTCATTGGGGAGCGCAGCTTCTGTTACGACACCTGTCAGCGCTTCAGCTCGGGGCAGCTTTCCCTGGCCGGCCTCTCCTCGTCGTCGTCGCCGGCACAGCCCGTTGCCGAGGGTCTGTACAGGACGATCTTCCGTCCGGTGTTGAGACGGGACACGGCCCGGCTGCTGCGGCGGGCGGGCGCCAGGGTTCGAGCGGCCCGGCAGGGCTCGTTCCCGGCCGCCAGCAAGCAGCTCCCCGTGCCCACCCCAGCGACCTCCTTCATGCAGCGGTTTCAGCAGCCTCTCAGCCTCGTCATAGAACCGAGTCTGAGCCGGATCTTCGTACTTCACTTCCGAGGCCTGGCCACGCGGCGGATGGCCGCGGTGGCCCTGGCCGTGCGGCTGTATGAGCTGGACTGCGGCCGCCGGCCGGAAAAGCTCGAACAGCTCGTCCCCAAATACTTGCCGGCCGTGCCGGCCGACCCCTTCGCCGAGGATGGCCGAAAGATTACCTACCTGCCCAAGGCCAAGCACCCCCTGCTGTACAGCGTCAACCTCAACGGCAAGGACGACGGCGGCGGTTACGGCTTGCATGAGTCGGGGTCCGTGGACCCGCAAGCCGGCGACCTGATCTTCTTCCTCAACGGCGACCGCCCGGAAGGCAAGTGCGATTGGCAGGAGCCGCCCCCGCCGCAGACCCAGATGGCCCCGCCGCTGAGCCCGGCCGGCCAAGCCCCGCCGCCCCCGCCGGCGGCGCAAGAGGTTGAGTAAGCTGGGACGCCCCTTCAGGGGGCCTCGCAGACCCACCTATTACCTGCACCTGCGCGACGCCTAATCGAACATCGGCAACTGAACAACGACAACCGTCAATCGCCAATCTAGGGGTCACTTGTCGAATTCCCCCGCGGAATTGACACGTCAGGGGTTTGTCATCTCCCGCCTGCCGTGCGACAATTAGCGTGATGGCCAACGGGGAAAAACGGACCGGAGGGGACAAGCCGACCGCGGGGGATACACCAGTTTCCAGCCCCCGCCGGTTGCTTCAACGGTGGCTGAAGTGGACCTTTCCTGCCCCGGCGGGAAAACCGGTTTCCAGGCGCCGCCGGCTTCTCCGAAGGTGGCTGAAGCGGGGCTGCCTGGGGCTGGTCGTGGGGGTGGTGGCGTACTGGCTCTGGTGCGATTACAGCTCCAGCAGGGACCTGCGGGCCGAACTGGCCGCCATCAAGGCCGCCGGCGAACCCATCGAATTCAAGGACCTGGCCCCGCAGCCAATCCCCGACGCAGAGAACGCGGCCGAGCTTTACAAGAAGGCCGCCCAACTGCCGCTGCTGGCGTACGACCCCTGGGGGCAGGACAAACTTCCGCCCCGGCTGAGACGGCTTGGGAGCATGCTGCCGTATCTCATGCAGCACACACAGTTCCGCCAGGAGCACCAGCAGGAGCTGAAAGAAATCCTGGCCATGTCCAACGACGCGCTGGCCCTGTGCCGGCAGGCCCGGGGGCGGACCAAATCCGATTGGAAGCTCGACTACAACGCCCCGGCTCTCGACGTAGTTCTTTCGCGATCCCTGAGCCAGTACAGACAGCTGTGCAGACTTCTTTGCCTGGTGGCCTTGGCCGCGCACGAGAAGGGCCAGGAGGAGGCGGCCGTCGAATACCTCCGGGACGCCCTGGCACTGGGGCGGGCCGTCGGGACGCCCCCTGACATCACCTCGCACCTGACGCAGGTAGGAATGCAGGGGCTGGCCTCCAACACTGTCGAAGAGATTGCCCCTGCCCTGGGCGTGGAGGCCGAACAGGCCGGCGCGAGACGCCAACAGGCCCGTGCCCTGATCCGCCAACTGTTGGACCAGCAGCCGCTCCGCGACGGGCTGAAGTGGGCGTTCATCGGCGAGCGAAGCTGTAGCTACGACATGCTCATGCGCATAGCACGCGGCCAGCCGCACAGCCAACGCCCGGGCCGGAACGAGCCGCAGCTAGGTTGGGCAACACGGATAATCTCTCGTCCGCTCTTTAAGCGGGGGGCCGCGAGGTCCATCCGCCACAGCAACGGTTTCGTTCGGGCCGCGGGCGAAAATTCACTGCCAGCGGCAAGGAAGCACATGCCGCCGGCCAAGCCGGCCCGTTCGCGTCTTGACTTTTCCGGCCGGCGGCCGTGGTCGATCTCGTACAAGCGGATCGCCAAGGCCGCC
>LJUF01000318.1 GCA_001303665.1 Phycisphaerae bacterium SM23_33
CCAAGCGCAGGGACAGGGCGACCGGGGACCGGGGACCCCGCCGCCAAACAACGCGGCGGGGAGCCCCGACCAAACGCACAACATCGCGTTTGGGGACCCCTGGCAAGAAGCGCGGCCGGGTTAAGCCAGCCCGGGCAACCCCCCGCCAGGCTCGGGCTCGGCGGCGAGTGCGTCCTGGGGGCCACTGGGCCGCGCCGCCGGGCCCGAAGGGCTCCTTGGGAGGCGGTTCCGCCCCGGCGGCACCGGACGGCCGAACCGGACACCGGCGCGCAAACCGGGCCTCCGGGCGGGCGTCGCGCGGCGCGATCCTCGCCGGCTGGGGCAGGGGGTTTTCGCTTCAAAACGGCGAGCGAATCGCCTATGCTGTCAATGGAGGGCCGAGGCGCGTGAGGGTCCGCAAGCCAGCGACGCGGCAGAGGTTGCCTCGTCGGCGGGCGGGGCCGTCGGCCGCGGCCGATCGCTCCGCAGCCTCAGGACAGGCATGTTCGAAGTAGTGCGCAACGAAAAACTGGCGACGAATCTGCACCGGCTGACCGTCGCGGCGCCGCGGGTGGCGCGGGCGCGGCGGCCGGGGCAGTTCGTCATTGTCCGAAGGCAGGAGGGGGCCGAGCGAATCCCGCTGACCATCGCCGACGCCGATCCCCAGGCCGGCACCATCACCCTGATCGTGCAGGCGGTGGGGGCCAGCACGCGGGGGATCGTGAGCACTCCTGCCGGCGAGTTCCTGCGCGACGTGGTCGGGCCGCTGGGCAGGCCCACGCACCTGGAACGATGGGGCTGCGTGGCGTGCGTCGGCGGCGGGGTGGGCACGGCGGTGCTGTATCCGATCGCCAAGGCCCTGGCGGAGATCGGCAACAAGGTGTACGCGGTCATCGGGGCCCGCAGCGCCGAGTACGTGCTGCTGGCCCGGGAGCTGTCGGCCTTCGCCGAGCAGGTGTTCGTCGCCACGGAGGACGGCAGCCTCGGCCGCAGGGGGCTGGTGACGGTCATCCTGGCCGACATGCTCGCCGGCAAGCTGCCCCGGCCGGACGCCGTCTATGCCGTCGGCCCCGTGCTCATGATGGCGGCCGTGGCGGACATGACGCGGGCCCCGGAGATCCCCACGATCGTCAGCCTGAACCCGATCATGATTGACGGCACGGGGATGTGCGGCGGCTGCCGGGTGATGGTGGGGGGACAGCGGAAATTCGCCTGCGTGGACGGGCCGGAATTTGATGGCCACCAGGTAGACTTCACCGGGCTTCAGAGCCGATTGAGCATGTATCAGCAGCAGGAGCGGATGGCGCTGCGGGCCAGCCAGACCTGCCGGCTGGAACCGCCTGCGGGCCGGAACGCCGAGGAGCCGTCTGGATGAGTGCCCCGCCGGAGCAGAACCAGCTCAGCCCCAAGCAGCGGATGGCCATCGAGCGGGTGGCGATGCCCGAGCAGGAGGCCGCCGCCCGGTCGCGCAACTTCGAGGAGGTGAATCTGGGGCTGGCGGAGGCGGCGGCCGTCCGTGAGGCCCAGCGCTGCCTCCAGTGCAAGAACCGCCAGTGCGTCCAGGGCTGCCCGGTTCAGGTGGACATTCCCGAGTTCATCGCCAAGGTGGCCGAGGGCGACTTTACGGCCGCGGCCCAGATCCTCAAACGGACCAACGCCCTGCCGGCGATTTGCGGGCGGGTGTGCCCGCAGGAGACGCAGTGCGAGGCCGTCTGCGTCCGCGGCAAGAAGGGCGCCCCGGTGGCGGTGGGGTACCTGGAGCGTTTCGTGGCCGATTGGGCCATCGCCCACGAAACGGACAGCCAGCCGGATCGTCCCGAACCAACCGGCTTCAAGGTGGCCATCGTGGGCTCCGGCCCGGGGGGGCTGACCGCGGCCGGGGAGCTGGCCAAGATGGGGCACCAGGCCACCATCTTCGAGGCCCTGCACGCGACCGGCGGCGTGCTGCGGTATGGCATCCCGGAGTTCCGCCTGCCCAAGAGAATCGTGGATTACGAGGTCGGCCAACTGGAGAAGCTGGGCGTGCGGATCGAATGCAACGTCGTGGTCGGCAAGACCATCACGCTGGATGAAATCCGCCGCGACTTCGACGCCGTCTTCATCGCCAACGGCGCGGGGCTGCCGGTCTTTCTGGACGTGGCCGGCGAGAACCTCAACGGGGTGTACTCGGCCAATGAGTTCCTCACCCGCGTCAACCTGATGGGCGCCTACCTGGATGAGCCTGGCCGCACGCCGGTGCTGCGCGGCCGGCGGGTGGTGGTCATCGGCGGCGGCAACACGGCCATGGATGCCGTGCGGACCGCCCGCCGGCTGGGGGCCGAGCGGGCCATGATCTACTACCGCCGCACCGAGGCCGAGATGCCCGCCCGCATCGAGGAGATCAAGCACGCCAAGGAAGAGGGCGTCGAGTTTCACCTGCTGGAGGCCCCGTGGGGCATCACGGGCGATGGGCACGGCTGGGTCGGCGGCGTCCGCATGCGGAGGATGGAGCTGGGGGAGCCGGACGAGTCCGGCCGGCGGCGGCCGGTGCCCATTGCCGGCAGCGAACACGATGTGGAGTGCGACGTGGTGGTTGTGGCCGTCGGGGTTCGGGCCAACCCGCTGCTGACGGCCACCGCGCCGCAACTGAAGCTCAACAAGTGGGGCTACATCGAGACCGACGAGGACTGCCGCACCTCCCTGCCGGATGTCTTCGCCGGCGGCGACATCGTCCGCGGCGGGGCCACCGTCATCCTGGCCATGGGCGACGGCAAGCGCGCCGCGGCCGCCATCGACGAGTACCTGCGAAAGGGCAAGGGCCGCTGACGATCTCACCCGCCGCTGGACCGAGCGAGGGGCATTGTCGCCGCAAGAAGGGCACAGGTGGCGGCGTGAGTTTGAGATGTGACCGTTGGGATTCCGGCACGTCCTGACACGATCAAAGCCTCCTGACTCTACTAGGAAGACTCTATACAGGCCTCAGGCAGACACTTTAGTTTCAGCCCTTTTTGGCGGTAAAACCATTTTTTTTCATGACTCCACGATTATTCATTTTGAGGATTGGCCTTTGGAGGTAAGTCCTTGCAAGGGAGGCAAGGAGTTTGCATCGAAGGGGCGGAGCACCGATTCGCGCCCCGCAGTTCACGCGTATAGGGATAGATCAACCATGGGGCGGCAGCTAGACCTCGTCAACGGCTGATTGAACAACGCGAAGTAGCGGTTCGCCCCAGGGACGCAAGAAAAAAGGTGAGCCAGCGGACAGTCCTAGCCAGAAGCCGCTGACCCACCCGGTGGACGGCGGCAGGGCCTCGCGGCCCTGCTGCCACCGCCTTTTCCTATTATAGCCGCGGGATCTAGCCAATGCAATAAGGTGCCGCGGCCGGCGGCCTGAGGAATTCGTCCAGTCCGGAGGCCCTGGCGAGGGGCCACGGGCCGGAGGGCCGCGACCCCGCGGTGCCGACTGGTTGGGAGAACCAGAGAGGAGCGTAGGAACATGCGACTCACAGCCTTGGGGTCCTTGACGATGGCTCTGGCCCTGTGGGCAGCGACGGCTTGTGTGAGCGCCGGAACGGTGATGGACGCCATCACCCGGGCGGCCAACGACCTCGTGGCCGACCAGAAGGCCGCAGGCAGCTGGGGCGAGTTCGGCTTCACCGGCGAGTCGGTGGCCGGGCTGGTGCACGCCTATCAACTGACCGGCACCGCCGGCTACAAGACGGCCGCCGAGGACGGCGGTGACTACTGTCTCTACAACGAGGGCGGCTACACCGCTCCTCCCGGCAAATACCGTGACGGCTTGTTCGCCGGCGGGTCCTACGGCGTAACACGTCTGAGCGAGATTTCCGCGGATCCTGCCGACAACGCCTGGCGGACCGCTGTGGAGGATCTCTACCACCAGATTAAGAAAGACGTGGGAACGCAGGACTACGTTGACGCCTATTTGAATGACTCAAACGCCGAGGACACCAGCGCGGCCTACGATCTGGCCCGCCACACGGTGGCGGCCTACTACGTCAGCGCCACCGACCGGGCGATCTTTCGCTCGGGCCTGATCGATGCCCTGGGCGACGTCGACGACGGGGACGACGCCCCGGTCATGGCCCTGGGGGCGGCGGTGTGGGCCCTGGCCCGGACCGGTGACCTGGACAGCACGCTTGTGGATTCCGGGGCGGCGCCGGGATCGCTGTGGGACGGGGTGACGCTGGCCGATCTGCCCGGGATGCTGGTCAGCCAGCAGGCCCTGGACGGCAGCTTCTACACCCGCTTCGACCACGATCAGGGCAGCGGCTTCACCGAGACCTCCGTCATGGGGGCCCTGGGGCTCATCGCCGCCCACCAGGCCGCCCCCTCGCTGCGCTACGGGGACGAGATCGTCAAAGCCAGGCTGGTCTTGGCCAGCGGCGTGGATGTAGGTGGCGAGGTGTACTGGAAGATCGCTGACGAGGATTTCGCCAGCCAGTACTACCTGGCCGGCGAGAGCCTGGAAGTCCTGACCGCGGCCCCGATCCGCGGCGACGCCAACTGGGACGGCTGCGTGGACGGCCTGGACTATAACATCTGGTCGCTGAACTACCTCGACCAGCCCGTGCCGGAATGGTTCGATGGCGGCTGGATGTACGGGAACTTCAACAGCGACCACATCACGGACGGGCTCGACTACAACGCCTGGTCCCTGAACTACCAGACGGGCTGCGCCGGCGCCGGCGCCTCCGTTCCCGGCCCCGCGACCCTCTGCCTGCTGGGCGTGGGCGCGGGGCTTCTACTGGCCCGGCGGAGGGGCCTGAGGCGCCGGATGCAGCCGGGATCCATCCGACCGGTGCCAGGGCCGGTGCCGGCCGAACTGATGCTCTGTGTGATTGCCCTTGCGTCGTTGGTCGGGGCCGCTCCGCGACCCCAGGATTTCCTGCTGGGCGGCTGGGCGGCGGACGAGGCTTTGCGGTTTGATCCGTTCACGTTGAGGACCGCGCCGCTGGGCGAGACGGGGTTGCCGTTCGATGCGTTCGCCGCAAGAGGCCCGCGGTCCGCCACGGCGGTCCCCGCGCCAAGCGCGCGTGCAACG
>LJUF01000063.1 GCA_001303665.1 Phycisphaerae bacterium SM23_33
AAACGAGCAGCAGAAGGGCGTGGATTGGCGATTCACCACCGCCGACGCCCGAATCAAGTTGAAGCGCCTGTACCCACAAATTCAATTGTGAAGGACTACTAGGGCTGCTGATCAACTTCAACGTGCCCCGGCTTATGGATGGCGTTCGCCGATTCGTGCTGTGATCTGAATCTGTTTTGCGACTGTACTCTCCGTGGCCTCTGTGTCCTCTGTGGTTGACGGGGGGCTGTCATGACCGAGGAGACTTGGACAATCCGACCGGCGCGGGCGGAGGACGCCGGGACCCTCGGCAGGCTCGTAGGCATGCTGGCCGAGCAGATGCGGGCTTATGACGGCCCGCCCGGGGCGGCGCCGGACAGGTGGGCCAGCTACTGGCGGGACCGCTTCGTCCGCGAAGCGGGTCAGGGAAACAGGATTGTGCTGGTGGCCGAGGCAGCCGGCGGGACGATCGTCGGCTTTGTGGAGGCCCTGGTGGAGGAGCTGAGCGACATGTACGAGGCGGACCGCGTCGGCAGCATCTGCAACATGTGGGTGGAGCCGTCCCACCGCCGCCGCCAACTCGGGCAAACGCTCGTGGAGCGGGTGTTGGAATGCCTGCGAGCCAAGGGCTGCATCGACGTGACCTTGCAGGTGGCTCTGGAGAACGATCCAGCCGTTCAGTTCTATCGCAAGCTGGGCCTGCGCCCCGTGGCGTATCGCATGCACAAACGGCTGTAGGTCCAGCACTCGAGGCAAGCGGCCGAAGGCGGCTGTGGCCGTCCCCGCTGCTGGCGCCCGGTTTCGGCCACGGCGATTCTCATTCACTGCGGCCGCGCGTGTTACCTGCCCTGCTTGGCGGCGGCTCACCCAGAAGCTGCCCGAGCTCCTTCAACTCCTTCTGGGCCGACTTCGGCTTCTGGGCGGCGGCCTCCAACAGGATTTCCGCTTCGTTCATCTCCTCCTCGGTGGCCGCGTTTTTCTTACGGGCTTCGTGGACACGGATGAGTCGAAGCTTCGCCAGCTCAAGCTGTGCCTGGAAGTCGATGACGCGCCGCTCCGCCTCGCCGATCAGGACCCGAAGCTGTGGGTCCGTGGCCCCGGGCACGGGCTTGGCTTCCCTCGCCGGCGTCTTCCCGGACGCCGGCGCGCGGCGATCTGCGGGGCGGTCGAGTTCTTCGGCCAGCCCCGCGACGAGCGCCAGATCCTCCGGCTTGCCCGCCGCCACGATCGAGTTCGTGCGTTGGTCCGCCGTGACGCTCACGTCGCGGCGCATGGACACCAGGAGTCCTGCCAGCACCTGGACGAATTCGCGGGCGTTGGCGTGCTGGAGTGCGAATACTTTGGTTTCCAGGACCGGAGCCGGGGTGTCGAGCTGCACGAGCAGCGCTTCGATCCGCTCCAGATCGGTCCGGGCGCCGCGGACGACGACCGTGTTGTTCCGCTCGTCGGCCACCATCGAGAGAGGCTCGGGCGCTGAGCGGTACAACTCCGCCAACTTGGCCAGGACGTCCTGTGCACGGGCATGCTTCAGCGCGAACACTTTGAGCACTTGGGGCGATGGGGCGGTGGCCGGTTCTCCTGCCCGGGCAGAGGAGGTGATCGTCAAGACTCCCTCGCGGTCGCTTTGGACCATGAAGACCGTCCTGTCCGGGTCCGATCTGCTGAATGTGATCTCCCGCGCCTTCATCTCCTTGCCGTCAGGGGTTTCGATCACAATCCCGCCGTCCTTGACGCGAATCCGAAGCGAAACATCTTTCCTCGCCCGCCTGCTGCTGTCGGGCCGGGGGCCGGCGGGAACGGCTGCTGCGGCCGGTGGGGCGCCGGCCTGGGCACCTGCCGGCCGGCCGGACTCGTCCCCTTCGGCGCCGACGACGCCTACGAGCGGCACGGAGATGACCGCGGCGACCAGCAGGCAGGTCCCTGCCAGCACCCCCAGCTGCGACCTCAGCGGGCTTCGCGGAGTGTGCGGGATTCTCTCATCGAGCATCATCTTGATTCTCCTTGTCAAATGGCAGGCCATTCCGGACAGGATCGGCGCGGACGCGGCCGGCCTGCTCTCGGCCAGGCCGGCGAGGGTCTGCGCCAGGCTCGTTGCCGCAGTGCCGGTGGACAGGACGTGATCGTCGGCCGTCAGCTCGCTCTCGATCCGTCCCCGGCGGTGCAGCCACCAGGTCAGCGGGCACCACCAGGCCGCGGCCAGCACGGTCTGGGAGATGAGGTTCCACATCGGGCCCCGGCCGTGAAGGTGGGCCAGCTCGTGGGTCAGGACGGCGCGGAGGCTCGGCCCCAGCGGCTGGGGACACCGCTGCGGCAGGAGGAGGGCGGGGCGGATGATCCCGGCCGCGGCGGGGTGCTGAAGCCGCCCGCACGTGAACACCCGCACCGGCCGACGCATCCCGATCCGCCGGGCTAGGCGGCTGGTCAGCGATTGCCATGCCGGCGCGGCCGGCTGCCACGTCCGCCGCCACGTGGCCAGGCGCACTTGGCGCACGGCCAGGGCCAACAGCATGACGAGCGAGACCGCCCCTGCCAGATGCGACGCATATCGCCAGGGATCGCCGCCTTCCCGCCAGTTGATCAATTGGGTTGCGGCGATGGCGTGCCCGGGGTCCAGTTGCCCCGGGGCGGGGGCATCCGAGTTGGCCCGGGGGGCCGCCGGCCCTTCCGCCGGGACGGTAATTCCAGGCGCCTGCGTTCGGCCGGCCGCGAATCGGCCGGGTCAGGAGCATTGCCCGGCGCGGGCGGCAACGGGCAGGCCGCCTCCTCGCCTCTGGACGTGAGCAAGTGCCGCGGAGCGGGGGCCGCGCCCTCCGCCCCGGCACGGACGCGGCGCAGCCATAGGCCGCTGCCGGGCCGACCGGCGTGCAACAGACCGGCGCCGAGCATGACGATCACCACGCCGGCAAGGCCCAGCCGGCAAAGCTGCCGGCGCAGCGCCGCTGCCTGTCGCCGCAGGACCCACATCCCCGCCGCCACGACCGTCAGCCACAGCCACACCGCCCACATGACGTTCAGCAGCAGCTCCACCCTCATGACGTGTTCTCCTGCCTGCCTCGGATCATTCGGCGGATCCTGGCCAGCTCGGCCCGGCTGATGCGGTCGGCCCCGAGCAGGTGGCACAGCAGCTTCTCGCGGCTGCCGTCGAACAGGTCATCCACCAGTCGGTGCACGCTGCTGGCGGCGTAATCGGCCCGGCTGACGAGGGGTTCGTACAGGTAGGCCTTGCCGGCCCGCTCGTGGCGGACCATACCGCGCCGCTCCAGCGCCCGCATCGTGGTCAGCACGGTGGTGTAAGCGATCTTTCGCGAGCCCGCCAAGACCTCGTGCGCCTCGGCCACCGTTGCCCGCCCCAGCCGCCACACGATCTCCATCACCTGTAATTGCAGTTGTCCCAGTGGCTCTGACATGGGCTTGAACTCCCTGCCTTCCCCTTTTACTATGGTCTACGTATGTAGGCTATAGCAGGTCGGCCGCGGCCCGGCAAGCTCTTTTTCCGCATTTCTGAAAAAGTTTTGCCGCCGCGGTCTGGCCGCCCGGGCCGAATGGATCGCGACCATTTCTGAGCGCAGACGATGACACGGCGCGGCTTAGGTGGTATTGTGCCTGGAACGAGCGGACCGCCGGCCCTGGCGACCCGGTCGTTGTCTATGTTCGGCGCGGTCTCTGTGGCCAGAGAAGGAACACCATGGCAAACCCAAGGGCGATCGTCTTGCGGGCGGCGGGGACGAATTGCGACAAGGAATCGGAGTATGCCCTGGCCCTGGCCGGCTTCCAGGCCGAGCGCGTGCACGTCTTCCGCGTGATGGAAGACCCCGCCCTGCTGGATAAGTATCAGCTTCTGATGGTGCCGGGTGGCTTCAGCTACGGCGATGACGTGGCGGCGGGGAAGATCCTGGCCAACCAGATCATCCACCGCCTGTCCGGGCCGCTGAATGAGTTCGTCGCCGGCGGCAAGCTCATCCTGGGCGTCTGCAACGGCTTCCAGGTGCTGCTCAAGAGCGGGCTGCTGCCCTGGGGCCGGGCCGACGCCGGCACCGCCAACCGCGACGCCACGCTGGCCTGGAACGACTGCGGCACCTTCGTGGACCGCTGGGTGCGACTCCGCGCCGACAGCGACAAGTGCGTCTTCCTGGAAAAGGGCGAATCGCTGGAGCTGCCCATCGCCCACGGGGAGGGCAAGTTCGTCCCCCGCGACGACGCGGTGCTGGAGCGGATCCGCGGCGCCGGCCAGGTCGTCGTCCGCTATCACGGCGACAACCCCAACGGCAGCGTGGACGACGTCGCCGGCATCTGCGACCCGACCGGGCGCGTGTTCGGCCTGATGCCGCACCCCGAACGCTTCGTGGACGTCACCCAGCATCCCACCTGGACCCGCGGCGGCGTGGACCGACCCCACGGGCTGCTGCTGTTCAAGCGCGCGTTCGAGTATTTCAATTGAGGCCGCCGGGCCGCTGCAACGCAGCTTCGGATATCTTGCCCCGGCCCCGCCGGCCGCGGGCTGCATGCGATGGACCCCAACCCGATCGAACTGATCTTCCTCGGCACCGGCACCAGCCACGGGGTGCCGATGATCGGCTGCCACTGCCCGGTCTGCCGCAGCGACGACCCGCGCGACCGCCGCAACCGGGCCTCGGCCGCGGTGCGGGCGGCCGACGGCTGGGTCATCCTCATCGACGCCCCGCCGGAGCTTCGCCTAGCCGCCGTGGCCTGCGGGCTGGAACGGGTGGACGCCATCTGCTTCACCCACGCCCACGCCGACCACATCATGGGGCTGGACGACGTCCGCCGCTTCAACGACATCTCCGGGGCCACCATTGACTGCTACTCCGACGCCGGGACCCGCCGGCGGCTGCGCGAGGTGTTCGGCTACGCGGAGGTCAGCTACGAGGCCGCGCCCACCTACCGACCCTCGCTGCGATTCGGGCTCATCGACTCGCCCAGGGCCATCTGCGGGCTGGAGGTCATCCCCGTGCCGCTGCTGCACGGAAACCAGCCGGTGCTCGGGTTCCGCATCGGGAACATGGCGTACTGCACGGACTGCTCGGAGATTCCCCCGGCCTCCTGGGACTTGCTGCGAGGCCTGGAGCTTCTTGTGCTCGACGCCCTCCGCCATACGCCTCATCCGACGCACTTCAACCTCGCCGGTGCCCTGGAGGTCGTCGGCCGGCTTCGACCCGGGCGGACCCTGCTGACGCACATCACCCACGAACTGGGCCACCGGGCCACCAGCGAATCCCTGCCCGAGAACGTGGCCCTTGCCTTCGACGGCCTCCGGCTGGCCGTGGGGCCCTGAAGCCCCGCCGCCGGGACGATTCCGCGCGGAAGTTATTGCCTTCAGCGGGCGGCTCGGTACACTGCCAAGTTCGACGGCGGCCCCGGCCGCACGAAAGGAGAGGCTTCATGCCCAAGATCACGATCATCGGCGGCGGGGCGTACGTGTTCCCGCTGGTCATGGCCCGCGACGTCCTGGCCCACGAGGCCCTGGCCGGCTCGACCATCTGCCTGTACGACATTGACGGGCGGCGGAACAACATCAACGCCGCCGGCCTGCGGCGGATGGTGCGGATGCTGAAGCGGCCGGCCCGCATCCAGGCCACCACCGACCGCCGGCAGGCCCTGGCCGGGGCCGACTTCTGCATCTGCACCTTCCAGGTCGGCTGCGTCGAGGCCTACGGCCACGACGTGAACATCCCGCGGAAGTACGGCATCGACCAGTGCGTCGGCGACAGCTTCGGCCCGGGGGGCATCTTCCGTGGCTTGCGCTCCATCCACGCGCTGAAGCCCATCGCCGCCGACATGCACCGGCTGTGCCCGCAGGCGCTGTTCATCCAGTACGCCAACCCCATGGCCATGAACTCCTGGGCGATGGCGCGGCTGGGGGTCGGCAACATCGGCCTGTGCCACTCCGTCCAGGGTACCAGCCGCATGCTCGCCCGCGAGATGCACCTGCCCTACGAGAAATGCAGCTTCATCTCCGCCGGCATCAATCACCAGGCCTGGTTCATCGACTTCCGCTGCGACGGCGTGGACGTCATGCCCCTGCTGCGGAAGGTGATGATGGAGAAGCACCTCTCCGGCCGGGACCGCGGCGAAGGAAGCGACGAGCTGCACGCCGGCGGCTCTGAGCGGGTCCGCACCGAGATCATGCGGCTGACGGGGTACTTCCAGACCGAGAGCTCGGCCCACGCCAGCGAGTACCTGCCCTGGTTCCGCAAGACGCCCGAGATGGTGCTGGACTACCAGCCCAACCGCTGGGATTACTATCAGATCTGCTCCGCCCACGCCGATCAGACCCGGCGGGTGAAGGATTTCCTCCAAGCCGTCCGCAAGCAGGGGCTGGCGCCCAGCCAGGAATACGGCGCGGGCATCGTGGACTCGATGGTCACGGGCACGATCCGACTGGTGCACGGGTCGGTGCCGAATAGCGGCATCATCACCAACCTGCCGCGGGACTGCTCGGTGGAGGTGCCGGTGTTCGTGGACCGGCAGGGCCTGCGGCCGCAGGTGATCGGCGAGCTGCCGCCGGCCTGTGCGGCAATCAACCGGCTGAGCATCAACCAGGTGCAGTTGGCCGTGGAGGCGGCCCTGACCGGCGACCGCGACATGCTCTACGCCGCCGTGGCCATGGACCCGCTCACCGGCGCGCTGCTCACGTTGCCGCAGATCCGCAGGATGGTGGACGAGATGATCGCCGCCGAGCGGCAATGGCTGCCGCGATTCACCTCGAAAACATTGGTCACCGCCGCGGCCGAAGACATCGCGCGGAAATTGATGAGGCCTGTCGCCGCCCCGAAGCGAAAGGCCAAGACGCGATCCCGCCGGAAACGTCCAGGATAACGTCCTCCAACAGCCGCCGGTGAACCGAAGACAGAAATGGGAAAGGGCAAACCTATGAAACGAACGTCATTTCTGATCGGGATGGTAGGCCTGCTGGCGGCCGTCATGCTCGCCGCCGAAAAGCCGAAGATCCGCCCGCTGCCGGCCTCCATGCCGGCCGTCGAGCGGAAGGCCGAGACGGTCGTCAAGGAGACCTGGGACTGGGCCGGGGAGATGATCCCCGTGGCCAGGAAGTGCACCGGCCAGCAGGGCATGATCGTCTGCATGGGCGACTCGCTCACCTACGCCAACCAGTCCACCCGCTGGGCCTGGAGCATCCCCTTCAACCGCAAGGGGGAATACACCGACTCGGACAAGGCCATCCTCCGCTGGTCGCACGCCTACGAACAGGACAAGCCCACCAACGGCTGGTGGCTGGCCAAGGTGGACCGGCCGAGCGGGCGCAGCGAGACCGCCGCCAGCGGCATCACGACCGCCCAGTACATCAAGGGCGGCTTCCACGGGCTGCCCTCGCTGGCGGAGGTCCTCCAGAAGCACAACCCGCAGGTGGCGATCATCCTGCTGGGCAGCAACGACGCCCGCGGGCGAAACCCCGACGACGTGCTCCGGGACATGAACACCATCGTGGAGATGGTGCTGGGCAACGGGACGATCCCTGTGCTGACGACGCTGCCGCCGGCCCGCGGCGAGCGGATGCACGCAAACGTCAAGCAGATCAACGCCCGCTACCTGTCGCTGGCCGCGGCGCGGAAGATCCCCATCATCGACCTGTACGGCGAGATGGTCTCCCGCCAGCCGGACGGCAAGTGGCAGGGCACCCTCGTCGGCCCGGACGGCGTCCACCTGACCCACGGCCTGGCCGACGGCCCGCCGACCCAGGAGAACCTCAAGAACTGCGGCTATCTGCTGCGCTGCTGGCTGACCGTCCAGAAACTCAAGGAGGTCAAGGAAAAGGTCGTCGACAAGGCTGGGCCGAAAAGCTAGGGCCGGCCCAACCCGTGCTCAACGCGGTACGTTGGCCGACCTGAGCCGGGCGATCAGGCCCACCATGATCCCGATGGCCAGGCCGCCGAGGTGACCCAGATATGACACGCTGCCGAAACCTGCCACCTGCCGCCACGACCCCAGAAGCTGCAGCGCCAGAAACAGCAGGAAGGCCACGAAGGCCGGCAGGGCGAACCACCGGAACCAGAACAGGAAGCCGATCCGGGCGTGCGGGAAGGCTACGGCGTAGTAGGCGATGACGCCGGCAATGCCCGCGCTGGCCCCCACGCAGGGCACCTCCGGCCGTGGGGTCAGCCCCGCGTGCAGGGCCATGCCGGCTAGGTGGGACCCGAGCAGCAGCAGGATGAACCGTCCCCGGCCGAGGTGGTCCTCCACGTTGTCGCCGAAGATCACGAAGAAGTACAGGTTGGACAGCAGATGCAGAGGCCCGGCGTGCAGCAGGAAGCTGCTCAGCAACGTCAGCCCGGCCCGCCGCGCCCATTGGCCGGGTATGAACCCCCATTCGCTCAGGGCCGGTTGCAGGACTCCCTGGGACAGCAGGTACAGAAACAGCAGTGCCATGACGGCCGACAGGCCCCAGGTGAGCACGGGCTTTCTGGCCAGCCGGTCGGCCTCCATTTCCACCGGCATGCCGAAGATGGCGGGGAGGTATTTCCATAGTCTTTCCGGCCCGAGGTAGTCGTCGCGAGGCAGGCGCCCCTGCTTGGCCGGCTGGCTCGGCAGGGCGGCCTCCGCGGCGGCGGGGCTGAGAAGCTGGGGCCCCAGCCCGGCGGCCGCCGGCGGCGGGGGCACCTGGGCGAACTCCTTGGGGTCGAACCACACCACGTGGCATTGCGTGCATACGTCCAGCATCAGGGGGGCCTGGCCGGGCAAGGGACAAACCTCCGCCATGGGGCGGGCGCAATGCGGGCAGCGGCGCCCTTGCCGGGGTCGGCTGTCGTAGGCGGCCAGCCTTAGCGTCTTCATGAAGGAGGGGTCGGCCTGCTTTCTGAGGACCGAGATGGCCGCGGCCCGTCCGCCGCACTGGCTGCAGACGTACAGCACCCCCTTTGCGGTCAGCACTCGCGACAGCCGCGCCGTGCAGTTCGGACAGGCCAGCATCGCCAACCCCTGCGATATCGCCCTTGGTGCGCGCCTTCGCTTATATCCCAAACCGGCTTCGTTGGCACTGGATTTTCCGCCCCGCCGCGGCCGGCCAGGCGGTGAGACGAGTTCAGGTCGAGCCGCACTCGGGACGACGGCGCGCAAAAAGCCTTCCGCAAGCCTCGGAGAGTATCGGCGGCGGGCTAGACCAGCAGGTACAGCACCACCCCCAGGATGATCAGCCCCGCCAGCATGTAGGCCCACAGCCCCAGCACCTGCAGGGGCAGGTCCTTCAGCCGGGCCACGCGGACCGTCTTGTACACCAGCGCCACCACGGCGCACAGCGGCAGCACCAGCCAGATGTGGTCGCGCCCCATCTCAATGGGATTGACGAACAGGGTCCCGATCATCTCGGCCGCTCCTTCGGCGGCTGCTTCTTCTCCGGCGGCGGCTCGCCCAGCCGCCCGATCGCCCCCAGCAGCACGGCGTCGAAGATGGCCAGCAGGTTGAGCATGCCGGCCACCCCGCTGTAGGCGCGGGCGACCGTGTCGGAGGGATAGTTCAGGTCGTAGTTGTTCTTCACCAGCAGCCGGGTGTAGGCCTCGTGGGGCGTCACGCGCCTGTTGGATTCTGCGGCGAGCGCGTCGGCCTGGACGAGCAGGTTTCTGTGAACGCGCTTCTGGTAGTACCAGGCGGCTCCGCAGGAAGTCCCGGCGCACATCTGGGCAGCGAACCACCACCGCTGCCCGATCGGGTCCACGGTAAAGACGCCCCCGACGGCCACCCCCGCCCAGAACAGGCCGTTGATGCACAGGCAGATGATGATCCCGCGCAGCGTTCGGCGGAGATACAGGTGGCCGGCGCCGGGGACCAGCCAGGCCAGCAGCCCGGCCGCCACCGGCATCAGGGGATTCGACGTCTTCGCTTTGCCCATGGGTCGGCGCCTGTCGCAGGAGGTTTTGAAGGGGGACTTTCGCCCGCCGGCGGCGTCCTGTCAAGTGCATATCGTCGGCGGAGGGGTTCGGGCTTGCTGCGGCCGGGGCGAGCGGCCGCTCAGGCTTCGACGTCCATGATGAGGACGGTGGCGTCGTCGCCGCCGTGGCTGGCGGCGCGGCGCTGGTCGATCCAGGCGGCCAGCTGGAACGCCGTTTCCTCGGCGGGGAGTTGGCGGAGCTTCTTCGCTTCGGCCGCCAGCAGCGAGCCGATCTTGCCGCCGGGTCCGGCGAGGGTATCCTCGGCCCCGTCGGAGAACAGCACCAAGCGGTCACCGGCGTGGAGGGTCAGTTGGCGGGCCTCGAAGGGCTCGCCGGGGAACACGCCCAGCAGCGGCCCGGCGGCGTTGAGTTCGCGCAGCTGCCCGTCGCTGCCGGTCAGGAGCCCGGCGGGGTGCCCGCCGGAGGCGTATCGCAGCTCCAGCGTCTGCGTGTTGACGATGCCGTACACGGCCGTGCAGAACTGCACGAAAGTGAGGTTCTGTTGGCAGATGTCGTCGTTGAGCAGGGCCAGGGCAATGTTGGGCGGGACGATCTCGTAGCTGTTGCCCAGGATCCGCTTGGTCTGCAGCGACTTCTTGATGAACATGGTCAGCAGGGCGGCGGACATGCCGTGGCCGACGACGTCGGCGACGTAAAAGCCGACGTGGGCCTCGTCCAGGCGGAAGATGTCGTACATGTCGCCGCTGAGCCAGCCGGCGGGCCGGAACAGCGTGGCGAACCGGACCGGCCCGACCCGCGGCAGCTCCCGCGGCAGGAAGTCGCGCTGCAGCCGGGCGGCCAGGCGCATCTCCTCGTCCACCTTCTCGTAGGCCCGGTCGCCGTTGGGGAAGCTTCGGACGGCGGCCACGTCGCCGCGCAGGCGCTGGATGGTCGGCTGCAGGGCGGCGGCGGCCTCGATGCGGGCGGCGAGTTCCGCCGCCGAGGCGTCGGCCCGGGTTAGCACGTACTGGCCGCGCCGCCGGCCCAGCAGGTTGTTGGGCGGCAGGTCGGGCGGCAGCAGCACCACGGCTACGGCCCCGCTGCGGTCCACCTCGTCCAGCAGGTAAGCCAGCCGGCGGAAATCGAAGCCGTGATCCAGGCCGGTGTGGATCAGGGCCAGGTCGGTCTCCTGGAGGTACGGGGAAACGGCCTCGGAGGGGGGGCAGGTCTGGATGTCCCATCGCCCGCTGACGGCGGCGAAGACGTTCTCGGGCATGGGACTGGAGCAAACCCACAAGAGCCTGCGTTTTTCGGTGGTCACTGCCATTTCGCGTGCTTGCCCCGGCACCGTCGCCGTAAGTAGGTCGTCTTGCTTACTGGGCGGCTTTAGCAGCGTCTTTGGCCGCCCCCAGCAGCTCGACGGTGTCGCCGACCTTCACGCCGGCCCGGGCCAAGGCCCCGCCGGCAGCCTCCAGGGCGTAGCGGGCGGGGAACCGGCTGGAGTACAGGCACTTGGGGTTGGCCGGGTCGGGCTCGACGGCCATGGTGCGGATCTCGACGATCCGCCCGTCCCGGGAGATGAAGGCCACGTCCAGCGGGACCCGGCAGTTGAGCATGTGAAAGGCCACCACCTCCTCGCGGGGGAGGACGAACAGCATGCCGGTGCCTTCGGGCACCTGGTCGCGGCCGCTGAGGCCGAGT
>LJUF01000064.1 GCA_001303665.1 Phycisphaerae bacterium SM23_33
CCGGCTGACTTGGCCCCGGGCGTGGGGGCGATGCCGATCTTGTCCGGCCCATTGTCGCGGACGGCTTCGGGGCTGGACACGTCCAGGCGGCCCTTTTCGTCGGCGACGCCGCGGCCCTGCTTGTAGGCGGCGAGCATGGGGATGTAGCAGTTCTGGCCGAAGAAGACGGTCTGGGAGAAGTTCATGGCCAGCGGGGCGACCGGCTTGCCCTCATGGGTCAGGCCGGCGAGCTTCTGGCAGGCGAGCCCGACCTCGTCCCAGCTCCGGGGCACCTGCTGGATGCCGCGCTGCTGGAAGAACAGCTTGTTGTAGTTCAGGGCCAGCACCTCGCCCATCCAGGGCAGCTCGTAGCGGTTCATCATGCCGGTCTGGGGGTCCTTGCGCTCGGAGCCGCCGAACAGGGCGGGCACGAAGCTGTCGAGCTGCTGGGGGGTGAGGTAGTCGCAGACGTTAATGATGAGGCTGCGGCGGGCGGGGTCGTCGGTGTTCCAGTTGTAGTTGATGAAGGGGTGGATTTCCTCGTCGGCCCAGGCCACCACCACGTCGTACTCGGTGTAGCCGTACCGCCAGAACAGCAGCATGCTGTTGAAGGTGCCCTCCGGCAGGGCGGTCATGCGGACCTTGACCTTGTGCTGGTGGGCCTGCTCGTACCTGGCGACGGTCTGGGCCCAGGGGAACTCGTCCATCTGCCAGGAGGCGATCCCCAGCCGGATGACCGTCTGCTCTTGGCCGGGGGGGGCCGCCCGCTCGGCCGAGCCGCCCCAGCTGAACAGCCCCAGCAACTGCTCCAGCGGGGTGAGGTGCCAGAGGTACTCGACGACGCCGAGCACCACCACCAGCAGGACCAGCAGCATGCAGATGCGTCCAAGCATGGCCCGATTATCCCTTCAGGGCGCCCATGGAAAGCCCGCGGACGAAGTACTTCTGGAGCAGGATGAACACCAGCACGATGGGCAGGAAGGACAGCAGCACGGTGGCGAACAGCACGCCGCTGTTGAACAGCCCGAACTGGCCCTTGAGCATGAAGATGCCCACGGGCAGGGTCCGCACCTTGTCCATGGAGGTGAACGTCAGGGCGAACAGGAACTCGTTCCAGATGTTCAGGAAGGTCAGGATGCCGCAGGCGGCCAGCCCGTTGCCGCCCATGGGCACCATCACCTCCCAGAAGATCTTCCAGGAGCTGGCCCCGTCCAGCATGGCCGCGTCGGTGATGTCCTGGGAGATGGAGGCGAAGACGTTGCGCATGATGAAGATGACCAGCAGCAGGCTGCCGGCGACGTAGCTGATCAGCAGCCCCACGATCTTGTCGTACAGCCGGAGCTGGAACATCAGCTCGTACCGCCCGATGAGCGTGACCTCGCCGGGGATCATGATGGTCAGCAGCAGCAGCATGAACAGCAGCCGGCTGCCGGCGAACTTGAACTGGGCGAAGCCGTACGCCGCCAGCGTGCCCACGAACAGGGCCAGGAAGGTCCCCGCCGCCGAAAGGTAGAAGGTGTTGAAGTAGTACGTGGGCAGGCCGGAGAGCTTCTGGAAGATCCGCCTGTAGTTGTCCGCGGTCACGTGCTGCGAGACCTCGCGCGGCGGCTGGCCGGGGCCGGCCGGCTTCTGCGCCGTGTAGCTCTGCCAGGGCCAGAGCTGGCCTCTCTGGATCTCCAGGTGGGGCTTGAGCGAGCCCAGGATGATCCACAGGAACGGCAGCACGCTGAGCAGGGCGATGGCCAGCAGGATCAGCCAGAAGGTGAAGCTGACGGATTTTCTCTCGACGGCCATGCTCACTCCGTGGGCCGGTTCAGCCGGCGCACGAACAGCGACATCACGAAGATGAAAACGGCCAGGGCGTAGGCCAGGGCCGAGGCGTAACCGAGCTGGAACTTACCGTACCGGAAGGCCAGGTTGTACAGCCGCATGACGAAGGTCAGGGTGGAGTCCTGGGGCCCGCCGCCGGTCATGATGAACGGCTGGCCGAAGACCTTGAAGGCGCCGATCATGCTCAGCAGCACCACCAGGTAGGTGGTGGGGCCGAGCTGCGGCAGGGTAACGTGCAGGAAGCGCTGCCAGCGGCCGGCGCCGTCCACCTCGGCGGCCTCGTACAGCTCCGGCGAGATCCGCTGCAGCCCCACCAGGTACAGAATGACGTTGATGCCCACCCCGTTCCACAGGCACATGGCGGCGATGGCGGGCATGGCCCAGCGCGGGTTGCCCAGCACCCCCTCGGCCGGGGCGGCAACCAGCTCCAGGCTCACGAAAGCCTTCGGGATCAGAGTAGCGAGGAAGGCGGCAAGCAGACCGAAGCTCTCATGAAGCCAGAAAGTTCCCAGGTTCACGCAGACGCCCAGGGCCAGCAGACAGGAGACCGGCACAGTGATCCGCAGTGGCGCCTTGTCGAAGAATGTGAATCCCAGCAGCGTCAGGGAAAACAGAAGCAAGGCCGCGATGACAAGATACGGCGGCAGGCAGGTCAATGCGTACGCCGGCAGGAAGTTCAAAAAGTGGCACGCGCCTTCCAGCATCTTGTGGGCCATGCCGAAGGAGCCGTTGTAGAACAGGGTCCACATCACGGCGCTGACGGCCAGGCTCACCACCACCGGGGTGAAGATCATCGTCCGCAGGGCCACCGAGCCGCGGCGGACGCGGTTCAGCAGCAGCGCAATCCCCAGCCCCAGGAGCACGTACGGGGGCGTGAAGATGGCCGCGAAGTACAGCGTGTTCCAGAAGGGCCGGTGGTTCTGCGGCGAGGTGAGCAGCTTCAGGTAGTTGTCGGCGCCGACGAAGCGGGCGGCGTCGGGCTCCAGGATGGAGTAGTCGAAGAACGACAAGTAGAACGACCGCACGATGGGATAGGCAACCATCACGGCGAACAGCACCAGCGCCGGCAGGACGTAAAGCATCCCCTTCCGCTCGTAGCGCCGCCGCCAGAGGGACGTGGGCTGTTTCAATGATGGCTCGGCCGCACTCATGTCAAGCACAGACCACTTCGGTGAGCATTCCGGTGGGGCAGTCTACCGGCCCGCGGCCGCTTCGACAACATTCCACTGCCCGGGGCCCTATTGGCCCTTCAGCCCACTCAGGCTGATGCCCCTGACCAGGTATCGCTGCGCCAGCAGGAACAGCAGGATCAGGGGCATCGAGCCCATCACGGCCCCGGCGAAGATCCGCGGCCAGTCGGCCCCGCTTTCCTCGCGGAACAGGCTCAGGCCGACGGTCAGCGGATAGTACGCCTGGTCGCTGAGCACCACCAGCGGCCAGACGAAGCTGTTCCAGGCCCCCATGAAGGTGAACAGCCCCAGGGTGACCAGCACCGGCCGGCTCAGCGGCAGGACGATGTGCCATAGAACGCCCAGGGAGCTGCAGCCGTCAAGGCGGCCGGCTTCTTCCAGCGAGCGGGGGATGTTCAGGAAGAACTGCCGCAGCAGGAAGACGCCGAAGGCCCCGGCAAAGCCCGGCAGCACCACGCCCATGAAGGAGTCCACCAGCCCCAGGCCGCTGACCACCAGGAATTGCGGCACCAGCAGCACGGCCGGGGGCAGCATCATGGTCGCCAGCAGCAGGCTGAACAGCACCCCGCGGCCACGGAAGCTCATCCGGGCGAAGGCGTAGGCCGCCAGGGTGTTGATGGCCAACTGCACCGCGGTGATGACCACCGCGTACAGCAGGCTGTTGAACAGGAACACGTCCACCTGGCCGTACACGATGGCGTCGGTGTAGTTCTTGAGCACGGGCCAGTCCGCCCCGGGCCAGTCCAGGGCGGAGGGCTCGCCCCGGGCGTGCTTGAGGCGCTGGTCGATCTGGAACCGGGGCGGAACCAGGCTGTGACGGTCGGCGGCGAATTCCCTGCGGGTCTTGAGGCTGGCCCCCACCATGTAGGCATAGGGGTAGACCATGACGGCCGCCCCCAGCGACATCACCAGGAAGGCCGCCAGGCCGGCCCGCCGCTTTCGTCCGTCTCCTTGGCGCCGCGCCGTGGTCATGATGACTCGTCGTAGATCCGCCGCGAGCGAAAGACCCGCATCTGGATCAAGATGAACACGAACAAGAGGGCAAACAGCAGCCAGGCCATGGCGGAGGCATACCCCATCTGCCCGGCGTAGCTGAAGGCGTTCTTGAACACCTGAAGGGCCATGACCTCGGTGCTGCGCTGCGGCCCGCCGCGGGTCATGACGTAGGCCTGGGTGAAGACCTGCGAGGCCCCGATGATGACCATGACCGTCACGAACACCAGGGTGTTCCGCAGCAGCGGGAGGGTGACGTGCCGGAACTCCTGCAGCCGGCTGGCCCCGTCCACCCGGGCGGCCTCGTAGTACTCCTGGGGGATCTCGTTCAGGCCGGCCAGGAACAGCAGCATGTTGTAGCCGCTGGCCTGCCAGATGCCCACCAGGGCGATGGACAGCAGGGCGGTCTGCGAGCGGTCCATGATCGCCCCCATCCTCTGCAGCAGCCAGATCCAGATCAGCGAGATCACCACCATGGGCGTGATGGACGGCAGGAAGTACAGCGTGCGGAAGAGGCTCTGGCCGTACCGGGCGCGGCGGCAGAGCAGCGCCAGCGGCAGGGACGTGCCCAGCACCCCGATGATGGCCATGACCACGTACAGCAGGGTGTTGCGGACCGCCAGCCAGAAGATGCTGTTGGGCTCGGTCAGGGCGCGAGCGTAGTTGGCCCCGCCCACGAACTGCCCCTTGCCCTGGAAGGGGTCCCACTGGTGCAGGCTCACGTAGAAGCTGATGCCCATGGAGACGAAGCTGAACAGCAGCACCACGGCCAGGGCCGGGGCAATGTACAGATAGGCGACGGGCTGCCGGCGTTCTTTCCCGATCCCGCGCGCCACGCCTATTTGCCCTCCGGCCGCGCCAGGCGCCCTCTGCGGCGGTCCCAGCTGCGGATGGTCCGGTCGTAGCGGCGGAAGACCTCGTTGACCCGCTCGGCGGCCAGGTGGATGGCCTCTTGCGTGTTCCGGAAGCTGCCTCTGCCGGCCTCGATCTCGGGCCAGTTCAACAGCACGTATTCGAGGATGGGCTGGACCTCGTCCTCGACGGCCTGGACCTGGGTGTGCAGCAGCGGGTCGCCGACAGCGCAGATTCGCCGCACGTTGGCCAGGTACGGCCGCTGGCGGACCTCCCTTGCCCAGGCGTCGCCCTCGTAGAAGTCCAGCCGCGGGGAGTTCTGGTTGAGGTGCTTGAGCCTCAGCAGGGACCCCTCCAGGCCGCAGATGAGCCGGATGTATTCCCAAGCCACCTCCGGCACCCGGCAGCGCGACGACATGGCCATCATGTTGGCCCAGGTGAGGGTCTTGTAGCCGCGGCCGTTCGGGCCCGGCGGAAAGGCCGTCATCCCGAAACCCATCCACCCCTGGGTGTCGCGGACCAGGTACTTTCCCGACCAGGTGCCGGCCATGGCGCAGGCCACCTCGCCGGACTCAAACTGGCCGTGCGAGGTCAGCTCCCGGCGGAAGGGCGAGCAGACCCGGTGCTTCCAGTACAGGTCGGCCAGGAACTGGAGGGTGTCGGCGGCGGCGGGGGTGTCGAACTGGGCCCGCCTGCCGGCGCGGTCCTGGAAGCGGACGCCGTTGGCCGCCGCCCAGGGCATGAACGACCTGGCCCCCATGCCGTAGGCGTCCAGGGCGAATCCCGCGTGCGGCTTGCCGCCGAGGCCGGCCGCCGCCTGCAGCGGTTCGGCCCGGTCGCGTTTCGTCAGCCGCTGGGCGATCTGGCGGAAGTGATTCCAATCGCGGACGGCGTCGAAGCGGATGCGGCGGAAGTCGGGCGTGCCGTCCGGGCGGCGCTCGAACATGTCGTGAAGGGCCGGTTCGGCCCGGATCATGTCCAGGTTCCACAGCAGGGAGGCGGCGTCCACGATGTGCGGGATGCCGAAGATATGCCCGGCCTGACGGCTGTGGTACAGGGCCGGGAGCATGAACTGCTCGTCCTGGAGCTCCGGCGTGCGGGCGACGAAGTCGTTCAGGCGGCGCAGCATGCCGCGCTGGTACAGGCCCTCGGCCCAGTACACGCTGCACTGGAACACGTCCGGGGGGTTGTCGCCGAGCATGCCGGTGGCCAGCTTCTGTTCGTAGTTCGTGAAGGGCACGGCCTGGAAGACCACGTCCACGTCCGGATGCCGCGCTTCGAAGATGCTTTCGACCTCGCCGAAGTACCGGGCGTAGTCCTCGGTGGTGGAGGGCGACCACCAGTCCCACACGCGCAGCTGGATCGGGCGGGCCGGGCGCCGGCCCGCCGCCCGCTGAAGCCGCCGCCCCAGGTCGCGGGTGGGCCCCGCCCGGTGGAAGAGATCGGCGGCGTACCTGCCGGCGGCCGCCCACGGCCCGCGGCCCGTGGCCGCATTGGCCCCGATCCAGCCAAGCAGCACCACCGCAAGCGCGGCCAGCAGCAGGCGGCGTCTTGTGCGGCGCCCGGAAGGTCTCACAGCTCGGTCCATGGCGTCAGAGGCTCCAGCGGCCAATAGACTCTGACTGGCGGCGGCCCGCAAGGGGTAATCGCGCGCGCCGCCGGGCGGGCAAGGTGCCGGGACGGCCGGTGAAGCCGCGGAGGCGTCCGCCGGGGCCGCTGGAAAAGCTCAACAGCAGGAGGGCCGCGCCCCGGGCTGCCGACTTCCTAGAAAAGTTCTCGGGGCCGTCCCGCCCGGCCCCGGTAAAATGGCCGCCCGGAAGGAGAACGTGCAATGCGATTGATGAGCCTGATTCCGCTGACGCTGGTTCTGGCCCTGCGGGGGGCGGCCCTCGCGGCCGAGTACGCCCCGCGCGTGCTCTCGCCCCACAACGCCGACGCCTACAGCATGAAGACCTTCGCCCGGTTCCACCGCTGGAAGGACCTCACCGGCGACGCCAAGGTGTACGAGATCTACAAGTACCTCGCCGACCGGCGGACGGGCATCTTCCCCATGGGGGCAGGGGCCTGGGAAGGCAAGGACGTGATGTACGACTACGGCTACATCCGCGACCCGGTGAAGATGATCAACGTGTATAGCTGCGGCTACTGCGACATGCTGGGCCCGACGGCCGAGGGGATCATGAAGGGCATGGGCATCGGCCCGGCCCGCACCGTGAACCTGCCCGGGCTGCACCACGTGGTGGCCGAGGTGTTCTACGGCGGCAAGTGGCACTACCTCGACCTGGACCTGCGGGCCGTCTTCCGCCGCCCGGACGGCACGCTGGCGTCGCTGGCCGAGGCCCGCAAGGACCCCTCGCTGTGGAAGGGCCCGAACACGCCGTTGTTCTTCCCGCTGGACAACCTGCCCAACACGCGGCGGAGCTACGCCGACTCGCCCGTAGAGCATCGCTACGGCGTCAACATGGGCGGCCACACCATGGACTACGTCCTCCGCCGCGGGGAAAGCTTCGTCCGCTGGTGGCAGCCTCAGCAGGACCGCTGGAACCACCACCCGTCGTACCACCAGGGCGCCAAGCTGGGCATCCTCAACCGCCCGCCCAAAGGGCCCAAGGGCAAGCACGCCTCCTGGAGCGTTTACACCCACGGCAACGGGCGCTTCATCTACCGGCCGGACCTGACGGATAAGTCCGAGGATTTCGCCGACAGCCGCTACGACGCCGAGAACGTCCAGCCGGGCCCGCAGGGGCTGACGCTGAGGTCTGCCGGCACCGGCTACGCCGTCTTCGAGGTCCGCTCGCCGTACGTCATCGTGCCGCGGGTGGGAAAGTATGAGACGACCGAGGACGACACCGAGGCCTGCGTGGTGAAGATGGACGCCGAGGCGGCCGAGCTGTCCGTGTCGGGCGACAACGGCCTGACGTGGAAGAAGGTGGACCTGGTGGACGGCCGGGCCGACCTGACGCGGCACGTCGCCGGCACGTACGGCTGCCTGCTGAAGATTGCCCTGAAGGGGGCACCCGGCCAGGCCCTCGTGCGGTCACTGGAGGTGACCACGTGGGTGCAGTTGCACCCGGCCTCGCTGCCGTCGCTGGGCAAGGGCGTCAACGGCATGCACTACGTCACCGGCGACCATTACGGGCTTGCCAGCCGGGTAGTCGAGATCCGCACCAACGGCAGCGACGGCCGGGACTTCCTCAAGTACCTCAGCGAGCCGCCGAAGGACTTCGACCCCAGCCGGAAAAGCAGCCGGGCCAAGGGCCGCTTCGTGGCCAAGCTCCAGGCCCCGCCGGGGGCGAAGATCGCCTGGTTTTCCGCCGGCGGGAACTTCCAGACCCACCAGGCCGGACAGGCGCCTAAGACGAACAACACCATGGCCTGGGCGGCCGGCGAGCCGAAGGATTTCAAGCCGTTCTACAAGGCCGACATCCCGGCCGGGCAGGCCCACTGGCACTACAACGCCGACGTCGAGGTGAAGCTGGAAAAGCCCGTCGGCAGGGTCTACATCGAGTACGTCGGCAACCCGGGCGTGAACAATCTTCGCATCTACGCCCACTGCCTGGAGGACAGGCCGCGGCCGGCCACCCCGGTGGTCATCACCCACTGCTGGACGGAAAAGGGCGCTGCCAAGAGCAAGACCGTCACGGTGGAGAAGGACGAAGGCAGCTACGAGATCGTGGCCGAGGAAGATCCCGTGGACGTGTCCATCGAGCTGTCGGTCCCCAGCAGCCGGAAGGACTGAGCGGCCGGGGCGCGAGGCCTCCGCAGGGGCCCAGCCCGGCGGAAGCGTTCGCGCCGGCCGGCCGGGCCGGCGGGACTGCGAAATTTGAGGAAGACGCAATATGGAACTGACTGGTCAGTTCTATTATATATGCAGCAGCGGGCGTTGGCCGGTGAGGGTGGTACATACCGGAGACCGAATATGAAGCCCTGCTTATGGCTGGTCATTGTGCTGACTGCATGCGTCTGCTGCCTGCCGGGATGCCAGCCCGGGTATTATCGCCAGCAGGCGGATAAGGTTGCCTACGGCATCATCGATCAGGGGCAGAAGCAGGCCCTGGGCCGGACCGAGCCGTTCAGCATCGAACGGCCGGCCGATGCCTTGCGCAGGAAGCTGCTGCTGGAGCAGGGTCTGCCTCGCGCCAGTGCGGCGTCGTTGGGGACGGATTACCTCAAGCCGATCGCCCATTGGCCGGAAAAGCAGGACCCCGCCCAGCCGGCGGAGCCGCCGGCCCAGGCGGCGCCGCAGGGGCGTCCGCTGACGCTGAGCCTGGTGGAAGCCCTGCGCGTGGCGGCCCGGAACAACCGGGACTACCAGGCCCGAAAGGAGGACGTCTTCCGGGCGGCGCTGGACCTGGACCTGGAAGCCAACCAGTTCCGGAATCTGTTGTTCGCTGACGCGGATTCGCAGTTCACCTTGGACTACCGGGGGGAGGAGACGGTCCGCGGCCTGGCCAACACCGGCACCGCCTCCTGGCAGCGGAGGCTCAAGAACGGGGCGCTGCTGACGGCCGCGTTCGCCATTGACCTGGTCAGGCTGCTGACGCCGGAGCGTGCTTCTTCCATGGGGCTTTTCGCGGATGCAACGATCACGATGCCATTGCTGCGCGGCTCCGGGCGGCACATCGTGACCGAGCCGCTGACCCAGGCGGAGCGGGACGTGCTGTATTCGCTGCACACCTTTGCCCGCTTCAAGCAGACGCTGGCGGTGAGCGTGGCCAGCGAGTACTTGTCCGTGCTCCAACAGCTGGATCAGGTTCAGAACGCCGAGGACAATTACCGCCGGGTCATCTCGTCCACGCGTCGGGCCCGGCGTTTGGCCGACGCCGGCCGGCTGCCGCAGATCCAAGTGGACCAGGCCCAGCAGGACGAGCTTCGGGCGCGGGACCGCTGGGTGGCCGCCCAGCAGACGTACGCCCGCCGGCAGGACTCCTTCAAGCTGACGCTGGGGCTGCCCACGGACGCCAACATCGAGCTGGACCGCGACGAGCTGAAGCGATTGGCTGAGGCGGTCCGGGCTGAGCCGGGGGCCGCCGCCACACAGCCCGCCGCGACGGCTTCGGCCCCGGCCACGGTCCCCAGCGCCGAGGCCCCCATTGAGCTGGTCCAGCCGACCCACGAAGGAGGCGGTCGGCTGGAGATGCCCGAGGAGAAGGCGATCGCCATCTCCCTGGACAACCGGCTGGACCTGCGCACGGCACTGGGCCAGGTCTACGACGCCCAGCGCCAGGTCGTGATCGCGGCCGACGCCCTGCGCGGCGGCTTGACCCTGGCGGGCACCGCCCAGGCCGGCTCGGGCCGCGGACTTGGCTCGGCCGGGCAGCCGGACGCCCAGCTCCGCCCGGAAAAGGGCGTGTACACCGCCGCGCTGCTGCTGGACCTGCCCCTGGAACGGACCGCCGAGCGCAACGCCTATCGCAACAGCTTCATCGCCCTGGAACGGGCCAGCCGCGGCCTCCAGGAACTGGAGGATCAGATCAAGCTCCAGGTGCGCGACGCCTTGCGGGGTCTGCTGCAGGCCCGGGAAAGCTACACGATCCAGGCCCAAGCCGTCACCCTGGCACGCCGCCGAGTGGAGAGCACGGAGCTGTTCCTTCAGGCCGGGCGGGCCCAGATCCGAGACGTCCTGGAGGCCCAGGAGGCGCTGGTTTCCGCCCAGAACGCCTTGACGGCGGCCCTGGTGAGCTATCGCGTGACGGAACTCGCCCTGCAGCGGGACATGGGCGTACTGGAAGTAGATGAGAAAGGGAATTGGCGTGAATACGAACCCGAGAACTCCAACCGGCAATAGCAAGCTGCTGAGCTACCTGCGGCTTCGGAGCGTGCGGGTCTCGCTGGCGGTGGTGTGCATCGTGCTGCTGACGGCCGTGGTCTATGCCGTCTGGTCGTCCCGCGCCGGCGGGGGGAGCCGCGTCGCCACCGCCGCCGTGCAGCGCGGGCCGCTGGTCATCAGCCTGACGGAATCCGGCACGATTCAGAACCGCGAGCGGGCCGTCGTCAAAAGCCAGGTCGAGGGCGTGGTGAGCATCCTGTACCTCATCCCGGAAGGCGTGCAGGCGAAGAAGGGAGAGCTGCTGCTGCAACTGGATTCCAGCCGGCTGCTGGACGAAAAGAACCAGCAACAGATCACGGTGCAGAATTCCGAGGCGGGGTTCATTCGGGCCCGGGAAAACCTGGCCGTCACCAAGAGCCAGACGGACAGCGACACCGCCCAGGCGGAACTCACCTACAAGTTCGCCGAGCAGGACCTCAAGAAGTACCTGGAAGGCGAGTACCCGCGTGAACTCCAGAAGGCGGAGGCGGACATCAACATCGCCAGGGAAGAGCTCCAGCGCGCCACCGACAAGCTGGACTGGTCCAATCGCCTGGCCAGGGAGGGCTACATCACCCGGACGGAGCTTCAGGCGGATGAGCTGGCGGCCAAGAGGGCCCAGATCAACCTGGATCTGGCCGATTCCGCCCTGGACCTGTTGAAACGCTACACGCACCAGAGGAACCTCGACCAGCTCGAGAGCAACCTGGAGCAGGCCAAGGAGGCCTTCGAACGGACCAAGAGAAAGGCCGCCGCCGACATGGTCCAGGCCGAGGCGGAACTGAAGGCCAAGCAGTCTGAATACGACCGGCAGAAGGCCAAGGCGGAGAAGGTCGACGATCAGGGCATGGTGGTGTATTCCACGACGGGCCAGGCCAACCGTCGCCGCAACGTCGAACCCCTGCAGGAAGGCCAGCAGGTGCGGGAACGCCAGGACCTGATCTACCTTCCCACCGATGCGGCCATGATGGCGGAAATAAAGATTCACGAGGCCAGCCTCAGGAAGGTCCGCCAGGAGATGCCCGTCCGCGTCACCGTGGACGCCGTGCCGGGCCAGGTCTTCTGGGGAGTCGTGGGGAAGATCGGCCTGCTGCCGGACGCCCAGATGGCCTTCCTGAACCCGGACCTGAAGGTATACAGCACGGAAATCTATGTGGAGGGCAATGTCGAGGGGCTGCGCCCGGGCATGACCTGCCGGGCCGAGATTATCGTGGAGCAATACGCGGAGGCCCTGTACGTTCCGGTGCAGTCGGTCGTGCGCGTGGGCGGGAAGACGGTGGCCTACGTGCAGACGCCCAACGGCCCGGAGCGGCGCGAAGTCGAGGTGGGCCTGGACAACAACCGCGTGATCCGGGTCATCGAGGGGCTGCAAGAAGGCGAGCAGGTGCTGGTGGCCCCGCCGCTGGCCCCGTCCGCGGTGGCAGCCGGGGAAGGGCAGGGGGCCGGCCAACCCGTGTCGGTGCCCCTGACCACCAGCCTGCCCGCACCAAGCGGGGAGGCGCGAGGTCCGGCCGCCGAGGCGCCGGCCACCCGGCCGGCCTTGGACCCCAGCAGGCTGCGGGAAATGTCGCCCGAGGAGCGGCGAAAGTTCTTCGAGGGCCTGACGCCGGAACAGCGTGAGGAAATGCGGAAACGCCGCTCCGGCCAGGGCCGAGGCACGCGACCTCCTCGCCCGGAGGAGGAATGATGGCTGCACCGGCTGCCGATGCTTCACGCCCGGCCGCGCAGGAAGAGCTCATCGTCCTGCAGGACGTGCACAAGATCTACCAGATGGGCACCGCGCAGGTGAAGGCCCTGGCCGGGGTGAGCCTGTCCGTTCGCCGAGGGGGCTTCTGGGCCATCATGGGCCCCAGCGGATCGGGCAAAAGCACCATGCTGAACCTGCTTGGCTGCCTGGATCGCCCCACGCGCGGGCGATACGTCCTGAACCGTCATGACGTCAGCACCCTCAGCGACGACGGACTCAGCGAGATCCGCCTGCGGGAGATCGGCTTCGTTTTCCAGAGCTTCAACCTGATTCCGCAATTGACGGTGCAGGAGAACATCGAGCTGCCGCTGTACTACCAGGGCTGGGCGGCTGCCCGCAGCGCCGAACGCGCGGAAGAGCTGGCGGCCATGGTGGGCCTGGGCGACCGCTCGGGGCATCGGCCAACGGAATTGTCCGGCGGCGAGCAGCAGCGCGTGGCCGTCGCCCGGTCCCTGGCCAACGACCCATCCGTGCTGCTGGCCGATGAGCCCACCGGCAACCTGGACTCCGCCACCGGCCAGCAGATCATGGAGCTGTTCGCGGAACTGAACCGCCGCGGCAAGACCATCGTCCTGGTCACCCACGAGCCTCACATCGCCGGTTATGCCGGCCACCGCCTGCACATGCGCGACGGCCGGGTGGACCGCATCGAGGCGGAGGCGTAAATGCACCGCTCCCGGGCCATTCGCAACATCCGCCTGGGCATCAAGAACCTGATGCTGCACAAGCTCCGCTCCATGCTCACGGTCCTGGGCGTGGTCTTTGGCGTCGGCAGCGTCATTGCCATGCTGGCCGTCGGCGAGGGCGCCAGCCGCGAGGCCCTGGAACAGATCCGCAAGCTCGGCAGCAACAACATCATCCTCAGCGCCCTGAAGCCCGTGGAGGACGAGCAGACCAGCGGCCGCACGGCCTTCATGAGCATGTATGGGCTGCTGTACGAGGACGAGCAGCGTATACGCCAGACGATGCCGGCCGTGGTGCGGGCCGTGCCCGTCAAGCACGTCCGGAAGGAAGGCCGGCTGGGCGAGCGGGCCTTGGAACTGCGGGTGATGGGCACCACCGCCGACTGGTTCGCGGTCGTCAATCGCCCGGTGCTGGCCGGCAGAAAGCTTACCCAGTCGGATCTCGACGGGCAGGCGGCCGTCTGCGTCCTGACCGAGTATGGAACCCGGCGACTGCTGGCCACGGAGCATACCATCGGGCAGTCGCTGCGCATCGGCGGCGATTACTATGAGGTCATCGGGATCGTCCAAAGCGAGCAGTCCAGCGGCAGCATCCAGACGCCGGATCAGGAAGTCGATGCCTACATTCCCCTGAACGTGGCCCAGGCCCGCTACGGCGACATCTCGATGCGGCGGTCCGCCGGCTCTCAGGAAATGGAGATGGTGGAACTGCACATGATCCTGGTGCAGGTGCGCTCCAGCGACGAAGTCGAGCCCACCGCCGACGCCATTCAGTCCATGCTCAAGAGGTTCCACAAGAAGGAAGACTACCGCATCAGCGTCCCGCTGGCCCTGCTTCGGCAGGCCGAGGCCACCAAGCGGACGTTCAACATCGTGCTGGGCTCCATCGCCGGCATCAGCCTGCTGGTCGGCGGCATCGGCATCATGAACATCATGCTGGCCTCGGTCACCGAGCGGACACGCGAGATCGGCATCCGCCGGGCCATCGGCGCCAAGCAGCGCCAGATCATCGGGCAATTCCTCATCGAGACCATCGTGCTGAGCACCGTCGGCGGCTTGATCGGAATCGCCATCGGCATGATGATCCCCTGGCTGGTGACGCGGCTGGCCGGCATGCCCACGATCGTGCCCGCTTACGGCATCGTGCTGTCCCTGTGCATCAGCGTGGGGGTGGGGATTGTTTTCGGCCTGTACCCGGCCGTCCGCGCCGCCAAGATGGATCCCATCGTCGCCCTGCGCCACGAGTAGCTCGCGGCGGCTCCACCCCGGAATATGCCTCCTCCCGCAACGGCTGCTCCGTGGGCCCGGGCACTGACGGACCCTCCCCGGCCGCGGAAGCGTCTGCGGCAAGCTCAACGCCCCCTGAGGGAGTTGTTGCCGGACGGCTTGAGGCGGACTACACTCCAGGCCCCGGCGGCACCGGCAGCCTTCCGCGCTGGGAGGCCCCGAGTCCGGTCTGCGAAGGATGCTCCGAATGGGCGATCTGTTACTATCAAGCCGTCGCATCACGGCCTGCCACCGGGGCGAGCCGGCCGACCGCATCCCCATCTGTTCCCCCATCAGTTGGCATCCCATGCGGGACATCGACCGGGAGCAGCCCGGGGGCTGGCGCAGCGAGCAGGGGTTCGTGCGGGTGGCCCGGCTGGTGCAGGAGCACTGCGACCCTCCGCCGCCGTACTGCCCGGTGAGGCTGCCGCGGGTCTTCTCCGGCATCAGCTACCAGCGCTTCCTGGAGGCCCCCGACGAGCACATCGAAGAGCTGCCGCCCCAGCGCGTCGCCCCGCACAGAACGCGGCACACGACCGTCCTGCACACGCCCAAGGGCGACCTGTTCTGGTCCTACGACCAGGACGAGGGCATCGAGACCCGCTGGGACATCCGCAGGCCCATCCAGTGCCCCGAGGACGTCGAGAAGATGCTGAGCGTCCCGTACCGTTTCGTGCCGCCCGACCCGGCCGAGTTCGAGCCGTTCCGCAGCCACCGCCGCCAGATGGCGGCCGACTGCATCGCCGGGGCCGGCGTCAATTCCATGGTGGCCATGCTGTGCGGGATGATGCCCTTCCAGCTTCTGCTGGAGTGGGTGCTGACCGAGCCGGGCCTGCTCAAGGCGCTGGCCGACGCCTGGCTGGAGCGGACGGCCGCGAAGGTGGACTTCCTGCTGGAGCAGGGCGTGGGCCCGTTCTGGCACTTCAACGGCGTGGAGCGAGCCTCTCCGCCGATGATGGGCCCCAGGCAGTGGGATGAGCTGGTCGTCCCCTACGACGGCGAGGTGATGCGGCGGATCAAGGCCCGCGACGGCCAGGCCGTCATCCACGTGCACTGCCACGGCAAGGTGGGCACGCTGCTGGGGTCCTTCCTGGAGATGGGCGTGGACTCCACGGACCCGGTGGAGCCGCCGCCGCAGGGCGACATCGGTTTCGCCGAGGCCAAGCGCCGTGTGCACGGGCAAATGACGCTGTACGGCAACATCGAGTTCCTGGACATGGAACAGTGCACCCCCGAGCAGATCGAGGAGAAGGTGCGCCGGGCCATCGAGGACGGCGGCAAAGCGCACACGGTGTTGTACCCCTCGGCTACCCCACACGAGCGTCACAGCGAGAGGTTCCTGGCCAACGCCGTCCGCTATATCGAGGCGGGCCTCCGCTACGGCTCGATGTAGTTCCAAGACCCGCCCAGCCGTCAACCGGCCCCCGCGAACAAGACCCGACTGCCACTCGCCGCGCTGCCCGACCTGCCCGGCCGCTTTCCCGCGGGCCCAAGAAGAGCAAGCGCAAGGCCGAAAAACAGCATGCCGTCGCCGGATGAGCGCAGGCGTGTTGGGCCTGCGGTCGGATGCCGCCTCGGTCAGGCAACATGATGGGGCGGCCCCGGCTGGCGGGCAGCCGTCAGGGACGGCGGGTCGCGCCGGCGATCATCCAGACTCCCTTGGCGTGGTAGACGGTGGGCTCGAAGCCGGCCTGGTCGAGCCGGTCCTTCAGTTCGCCTTCGCGGAAATAGTGTATTCCCCAGAACTTTTCATCGAGGTACGCCTTGAGCCGGTTCAGCGGGTTGGAGCTGCGCCAGGCCAGGGCCGTTGAGAAACGGCCGTTGGGCTTGATCACGCGGTGGAGCTCGCCCAGCACGCGTCCAATCTCCCCGAAGATGTGCATCGCCCCGCAGCAGTTGGCCACGTCCACCGACGCATCCCTCAGGGGAAGCTGATGGGCGTCGCCGTGCAGGAAGGCGATGTTCTCGATCCCGAGCCTGCCGGCCTTCCTGCTGGCGTACCTCAGCATGGGCCAGGACAGGTCCAGCCCGACGACGTTCCGGGCGGGGCTGCCTTGGGCAAAGCTTCGCGCGTACAGCCCCGGGCCGCAGGCGAGGTCGAGCACGGTGTCGGCGGGCCCGGGGCTGGTGATCCTCTGGATCAGCGAGATCTCGTCGTGCAGGCTGATTCCCAGGAAGGGCGTGAACAGCTTGGACGCCCGCCACCAGTTGCCCTCGTATATCTCCACCATGCGCTCGGACTCCATCAGCTTCTGCCCGAGGCCCCTGCTGCCGCCGCCGTGGGGGAGGAAGTCCACCACGCCGCCGACCGTGGGGTATTCCAGGCCACACGCGCGGCAGGCGTAGCCGGGCGGGCTGCTCCCTGCCAGGCCTGCCGGTCCCTGCGCCGCGTGAGCCTGCAAGTTTCCTTTGCACCTTGGACAGCGGATGAGGGCTTGTAGTCCCACCGCGTGCATCTCCGGGAGCGGCTGTTTCCGCTGCGCCTCGCTCTTGCGGCGCCGGCCCTGCTTCGGCCGCCGCTTGATGTCCGGCTTCGTCTTGCCCATGGTTGCCCTGTACTGCGTTCCAGAGGCATTACCCGTTGTCTTGAAGGCTAAGTCAAGGCTGAAGCCAGCGGGTTATCTCTTGCCCTGGCGGCACCGTTGGCGGCAGAGCCTATGCCCGGAGGGCGGCGGCGCTGCGGAAAGCGGCCCATCGCCGGCCGCCACCCGCTGGGGTCCTCGCCGGCCCCCCGGGTCCCGGTGATCTGCCCGCAGTGCGGCATGGCCGGCGTGTTCTCGGAGGCGATCTAGGCAGGCGGCCTGGGCCTGGATAGGGGCTCCCCGCCGCGGTGTATTGCGGCGGGGTCCCCAGGCCAGGCCCTGAGAGAGAACCGGAGCAAGACGATGGACGCGAAGGCAATCACGGGGCACGGGGCCCCCAACGGCGATCTTCGCCCTTGGGGTACCCGCCCCAAACGCGACGTTCGGGGTCCCCAAACGCAGTGCATCGCGTCTGGGGTGCCCTGGCGTTTGGGGCCCTGACGAAGGTGGGCGAGAACGTCCGGGCCCGCGTGGACGCGGTAGGCGTGAACCGGCGGCAGTTCGCTACCGCCCTGGGGATCACCTGGGGCAACGCGGACGGCATCTACCGCGGCCGGCAGTGCCCGAGCGTGCTGAGCCTCACCCCGGATCGCCGGCGTGGTCGGCTGCAAGCCGGCCGAGCTGCTTGAGGGCGCGGAAGCCGTCCCCCCGGCCGCCGACCCGGCCGAGCTGCTCGAGGCCGCCAAGAGCAGGGCACGGGGCCCCAACGGCGATCTTCGCCGTTGGGGTACCCGCCCCAGACGCCACGGATTGCGTTTGGGGACCCCGGCAACGGCCGGCGCGGCCGCAAGCCCGCCGGCGCGAAGGCCGAGAAGCCCAAAGCTACCAGGGGGAAGGCCAAGGCAACGAAGGCCAAGGCCCGCAAGACCACCAAGCGGACCGCGAAGAAGGGCAAGGCCGCGAAGGGCGGCAAGGCCGGACGGTAAAGGCACGGAGGGAGGCTACGTTCCTCGTAGGCCTGCTTCGGCAAAGGGGAAGCGACGGAGACGGTCTGCGCGGATCAGCAATGAATCCCTCTACCTAGGGCGCTTTGGGCGGCATCATAGCCTGGCGACGTCAGCATACCCCCTCCTCCGAGCAGAAAGAGTGTTTGCCAATTCGGCGATCGGCGGTAGAACCGTCAGAAAGGCCGACGGCCGTCGTCGGCCGAAGGCCATCCGGGGAATCCCGGTTCGGAGGTCTGCCATGCCCGTGGAGTTCGAATCATCCGTCTTGGACAGCACCGGGGCTGTGTCGCTTCGGGGCAACCTGCACACGCACACCCAGCGGTCGGACGGCCGAAGCTCGCCGCAGGAGGTCATTCGACACTACGCCGGCCTCGGGCATGATTTCCTGGCCCTGAGCGACCACGACGTGGCGGCTTCGTACGACGGGCTGGACCCGTGTGGGATGGTGCTGGTTCCGGCGACGGAGATCAGCGCGGGCGGGCCGCACGTACTGCACGTCGGCTGCCGGCAGGCCGTGCCGCATGGGACGGAGGTCCAGGACACCCTCGACGCCGTTGCTGCGGAAAGCGGCTTCGCCGTCCTCTGCCACCCCAACTGGACGGAGGACTTCAACCATTACCCGTACGAGTTGCTGCGCTCGCTGAACGGCTATGCGGGGGTCGAGATCTTCAACGGCGTGGTCATCGACCACCCGGGCCACCACCTGGCGACCGACAAATGGGACCGGGTGCTGGGGCTGGGGCGGCGGGTGTGGGGGTTCGCCAACGACGACGCCCACCGGTTGGAGACGGCCGGTCGGGGATGGAACGTGGTGGCTGCGGGCGACCGGACGCCGGAGGCTATCGTCGAAGCGCTTCGCGAGGGGCGGTTCTACGCCTCGTGCGGGGTCGCGATCGACGAGGTGTCGGCCGAGGGCAGCGAACTGATCGTCCGGGCGGCGGAGGCGTCGCGGATCAGCCTGTTCGGCCAGCTCGGCAAGCGGGTGCACAGCGTGGAGGGCCCGGAGTTGCGGTTCGATGCCTCGGAGGTCGACACGCCATACCTGCGGGCCGAGTGTTACGGCTGCGGGGGGGCGACGGCGTGGACGCAGCCGATCTGGGTCCACGGCGGGCTGTCGGACCGGATCGAGGCCAACGTCCGGCAGTTACAGGCCAATCGGCTGACGGCGCTGGCGAGCGACCGCCTGCCGGAGTTGACGGGTCGGGCGGACGATCCGCTATGGAGCCGTGCGGAAGGGTCGGACAACTTCCGGATGATCCGCACCGGCCTGCCGCCGAAGGTGCGGACGGCGATGCGGTGCATCGTTTCGGGGGCAACGCTGGTGTTCGCGTTCGACTGCGAGGAGCCCAACCCGGCCGACATGAGGGTGAACATCACCGAAGACGGATCGAAGGCGCTCTGGTCGGACGATTCGGTGGAGGTCTTCCTGGACCCCGGGGCCAGGGCCCTGGGCTACTTCCACGTGATGGCCAACGCAGCCGGCCGATGTTGCGTGGTGCCGACGGGCAAGCTGGATTGCCCCGCGCCGGACGTGACAGCCCGCGCCGCCCGAACGGGGACGGGCTGGAGCGTCGAAGTGGCCCTGCGCTTCGGCGACCGCCTGCCCGGCGGCCAGGAGTGGCGTCTGCACGCCTGCCGCAGCCGGCCGAAGGCGGGCGAGGCTATGATCTGGGCGCCGGTGGGGTCGACCAATCACAACGCGACGGAGTATCGGCCGTTGCTTGTGGGGCAGGGCGGAAGAGGCGCTAGACGGCAAGCCGAGGGCGGGTGAGCATCGTTCTGAACGACTGGCGACGGCCCGTTGTGCTCATTCCCTCGTCTGGCGGACCCGTTTCCGGAGCTAGAGGAAGACGCCTGGCAGAAGTGTGCTCAGAAGAGCTTCACGTAGACATGAACCACAACAATGGTCGGCGAATACAGCATCGCAGGACTATCGGCAAGGCCGGCGGCGTCGGATTCTAGGTACTCGAGTCTCCTCGGCTTCCCGCAAGCATATACTTGGCTGATGGCACCCATGTCACATCCGACCTGCTCTCGATCCCCGAGCATGTTCCGTTGACGTGGAACTATGAGTGGAATCCCATTGGGGGTATTGGATCAGGTGCACTACCCCCGGGGAAGCTGTCCGGCGGGCACCTTCACGTCCGCGGACGGTATCTACCGCGGCCGGCAGTGCCCGAGCGTGCTGAGCCTCACCCCGTATCGCCGGCGTGGTCGGCTG
>LJUF01000065.1 GCA_001303665.1 Phycisphaerae bacterium SM23_33
AGAGGGACAAACCCGGCGACAAAGCGGACCGGCTGCTTTTCTGATTCCTTTGGCGGTCCGCTGACTGATCGTGCTCGTGCCCACGTGCTTTCCCCGCTGCGACGGAAGCTAGCATACCACGCGGGCAAGGGGCAGACAAGACGCACCTGGGATTGACGATTTTCGATTCACGATTTTCGATTGAACCACTCGTCCGCCGTTCCTGGTTCCCGGCCCCCGGCTCCCGGCTCCAGGCTCCCCGTTCCTGGTTCCCGAATCCACAGATTACACCGATTGCACGGATCAGACCTATTGAAGTGCCGACTGCGTCCGCGGCCGGGGCAGGCCGAAGGTGGCCAGCGGATTCGGGGCCAAGGGTCTAGGGTAAGAACCTGAGATAGGGCCCAGGTATCGATAGGTGGCAGTTTGGGGGTCTGGAGAGCGTTTTTGAGGTGGGTGAGTAAGCGCAGCTCCTTGGGGGCCTGACTTGCGCGGCAAGAAAGGCCCATAAATGAGTGGAGTGAGTATCTTTTTGACCCGACGGTGGCGGGCGCAGCGATTTCTGTAATACCTTTCCACGAAACGGCTTACCTTGGCCGCTTCGGGGCGGGGCCGGTAAGGTTCCGAGTAAGGTGTCGGCGGGGAAGAGCCCGGGCGGCCGGCTGGGCCCGAATGTGGGCTTTGCAACCGGACGGGTCCGGGGCATAATGTCGGGGCGGCCGATCGGGCGGCGTGAGACCGGATGGGCCGGTTCCTGGTGGAGACAGCAGAGATGAGAGTTGCGTTTGTGCTCGTGCTGGCGGTGGGGGCGTGCGGCATGCTGTCGTGGCCGCGCTGCCTGTCGGCCAGCGTTGTCAATCCGCACCTGGCGACCGACCGCTCGGTGGATACGCGTTCGGCCAAGAGCATCGTCCGCGACCTGGTCAACGAGGACATGACCGACGAGCAGAAGGCGCTGGCCCTGTTCCACTGGCTGCGGCGGGTGATCTATCACAGCGGGCCGGAGGAGCCGATGCGGCATGACTTCAACCTGATGGTCAACGTATTCGGCTACGGCTCCTGCTACATGCAGACGCACCCGCTGAGCCACCTGTTCAACCAACTGGGCTGGCCCTGCCGGAACTGGGTGCACAACGGCCACCACATGATCGAGGTCCACTACGACGGCGACTGGCACTGCTTCGACCCGCACATGACCTTCTACGTGTACAATCGCGCCCAGCCGCGGGCGATCGCATCGGTGGCCGAGCTGCGCAAGGACCGCACGCTGGCCTTCGAGGCGGTGAAGGAGAATCGCGCGGGGCCGGCGCTGCTGATCTGCGGCGACTCGCCGAATTGGTTCTCCGGCGACGAGGGCTGGCGGCTGGACCAGGCGTTTCTGGCGCACCGGGGCGCCGACCGGGAGTTCGGGGCGATCACCCTGCCCCGCGGCACGCGCTACGTCCGCACCTGGAAGACGGGCACGTTCTACCAGCCGCACGCCTTCGGCAAAGACGGCGTCGGCCCCTACCATACCTGCGGCGCGGGCTCGGACCGCCGCGACCAGGTGAACTTCCCCTACTGGGAGCCGTACCTGTGGAAGGGCAAGGCCTCCAGCCACCGGCATCACGGCACCGGCTACATCGAGTACGAGCCGGACCTCCGCGGGGAGGGATGGAAGGACGGCGCGATCCGCTTCATCAATCTGGGCGGCGACGCCGATGCCAAGAGGCCGGCCCTGCACCCGCTGGCCGGCGGAATCGAGTCGGAGGCGATCTTCTCTGTCACGTGCCCTTACATCCTCACCGCGGGCGTGCTGCAGCTGGCCGGCAGAATCGGGGAGCAAGGGGACTCGCTGAAGGTCAGCGTCTCCAGCCAGTGGGCGGGAGAGTCCTCGCAGCGGCGCTGGAAAGACGTGGTCGAGATCAACCAGACGGGGGCGTTCGAAAGGAAGCAGGACATCTCCTCTTTGATTGCCGGCTCGCTGGACGGGCTCTGGCTCCGCGTGGCCATGCAGGCGAGGGACCCGCGCGGGACGGGGCTGGACGGGCTGAAGCTCCACGCCGACTTCCAGCTCAACCCCTACGCCCTGCCGCAACTGCTGCCGGGAAGGAATAAGCTGCTGGTGACCGCCGCCCGCTGCGACCGGCCGTGGAAGCTCCGGCTGGCCTGGTCGGAAGGGCAGGGGTGGAATACTCCGAAAGAATACAAGGCCGCGATCAACGGGACCTCGCATGAGGCCGTGGTCGAGGCGGCCGGGCCGAACTTCCCGCGGATGCAGGCCCTGGAGTTTTCCGTGGACCCGTAATCCTGGGTGAGGCGCGGCTTTCCAGGGGAACAAACGTGGAACACACAGCTTTGAAAGCCCTGGTGTTTCTGCTGGGGCTGTGCTTGTCAGGGGCGACAGCGATGGCTCGTAATTTCAAGGTGGTGAATCCCTCCGGCGTGGACGCGACGGACATCCGCAGCCTCGTCGAGACGGCGACCAGGGGATGCAGGTCGGACCAGGAAAGGGCGATCGCCCTGTGGGCCTACATCACCCGGAACCCGTACTATCACTGGTGCGAGGCCCGGGAGGACCCCGAGGGCGCCACGGAGCTGGGCGTGGTGGTCGACCCGATTGCCGCCTTCAACGTGCACGGGACCGTCATCTGCTATCAGGTTTGCGACATCCTGGCCAACATGGCCGAGGCCGCCGGCATGCGGGCGCGGACGCGGGGGGTGCCGGGGCACAAGGTGACCGAGATCTTCTACGGCGGCAGGTGGCACCTCTTCGACGCCCAGCACGACTGCCAGGCCTACTACGTGGCCGACGACGGCAAGCGGATCCTCAGCCTGGACGAGCTGTGCCTGGACGCGGCCAAGTACATCCGCAGCCCCAAGCATCCCTCGCAGCCCTTTTACCAGTTCGATCACTACGGCGGGAAGTTCTGGCCGTGGGAGTCCAGGGAATACGTCATCAAGAAGTTTTACCCGCCCAAGGTCTCGGGGACGGCCGAGGTCTTCGTTCCCTACGTTGCCCGCGGGCACACCATCCACCTGGACCTGCGCCGCGGCGAAAAGCTCATCCGCCACTTCACCAACCAGGGCAAGTGGCACTGCCCGCCGGCCTTCTACCAGCGCTGGAAGGGCGACCGCACCCAGCGCTGGGTGGACAAGGGCCCGCACGACCCGCGCAACCCGCAGAACGCCTATGCCAACGGGGAGCTGGTCTACGAACCGGATTGGGCCGCCAGCGAAGACAACTTCCACGACGGGCTGTATGCCGGCGAGAACTTCGTGCTGGAACAGGGCCAGGTGCGGCCGGCCACGGGCAAGACCGGCCAGGTCATCTTCCGCGTTCAGACCCCGTATCTGATCGTGGGCAACCCCGGCGAGCTGGCGGCGGCCGGCGACTCCCGTGACGGGGCGATCTTCGAGGCGGAGTTCACGCGGCAAGACGCTGCGGCCGCCAACGCCGTGGCCGTGTCCACCGACAATGGCATCACCTGGCGCGAGGTCTGGAGGAACGACCAGACCGGCCGCAGGCCCGTCCGCCTGGACCTGACCAACCGCGTGGAAGGCACCTACGGCTACCTGCTGAAGGTGACGCTCGCGGGCGACGCCGCCCTGGGGAAGATGCGGCTCCGCAACTGTCTGTTCTACTCGCCGGTGCCGCTGCCGGCCCTCCAGCCCGGCGAAAACGAGTTCGCCTTCTCCATGGAGGAGGGCAAGGGCGTGCTCGCCATCCGGCCGGACCTGGGCGACGCCGCCGGCTACCAGCGGTACTTCCGGGAGCTGAAGGACCTGAAGTACCACCCGAAGTTCACGCAGCACCTCTCGCCGGTCCAAGGCCTGGGACACGCGGTCGTCGAGGTGGCGGGCCCGCCCGGGTCGAAGATCGAGTCGCTGACAGTGCACGGCTCGTTCGGCGCGCGGCCCAGCGGGACGGCCGGGGAGTCGGCGGAGATCCTCTGGGCGACGAACCCGAAAGGGCCGTGGACGTCGGCCTGGAAGAGCGAGTTCACCGCCCGCAACGACAAGTGGCGGTGGGACCATTCCGTGGACATCCGCCTGAAGGCCCCGGCCGAGAAGTGTTACGTTAAGATCCTGCTGCGGCGCCGCCAATGGATGTCGCTGAACAGGCTGCGGATCCACGCCCGGTACGTCAGCCCGGGGCGGCCGCTGCGGCCCGGCGGCGTCACGGTGACGCACGCCTGGACGGAGGACGGACAGCCTAAGTCGTTCTCCATCAAGCCAGACCTCACCGGCCAGACCTACAGCGTCAACACCGGCGGAAAACCGATAAAGAACCGCTCCATCACCATTGAGGTGGCCAACGACAGGTGACCCGGCCGGGCCAAGGAAGGGGACGGCGGCCGGTTTTTGGCCGGGCCCGGCTCGATTTCGGCGGGCGCATTTCCGGCTTCCGGGTGTATACTGGATTTCACTGATAAAGCACGTGCCGCCGGAGGGCGGCAACGCCAATGGAGGTGATTTTCCCAGTGATTCTCCGTCAAACTTCACCACGACGTCGCGCAGAGCCGGGATTTCCCGCCGGACGGCGGCAGTTTGTCCTTGTCGCGCTGGCCGCCGGAGCGGTCCTTTCGGCCGCCGCGGCGGCCCGGGCCCAGAGCATTACCATCGTGGACGAGCATCCGCGGCTGGTGTTCCGCCCCATCGGCACGCCGGGGGCGCGGACCTTCCAGACGGTCCGCGACCTGTATAACTCCAACGGCGGCAACAACCCCTTCAAGCAGGAGGTGGACACCTGGCTCTACAACGCCAGCTACAGCACCTACATTGACCAGGCCAGCCGGTACGTCATCACCGGCAACCTCTCGTACGCCGAGAGCGCCCTGAACAGCATGTATGGCTCCAGCCTCAGCTACGGCGGCACGGAAGGGGCCTTCACCGGCGCCCAGTGGGCGCTGGCCTACGACTGGATCCACGACGCCTGGGAGGGCGGCTCCCCGCCGGCCAACCTCAGCACCAAGCTGGCCTACATCGAGTCGGAGATCGCCGACTTCGTCGGCGCCGCCCTCAGCGACCTGGACGGCGGCGGGCCGAGCCTCTGGCACGGCCGGGCGTCGCTGGGCGCCGTCGCCTGGGTCGCTGCCCTGGCCCTGCCCGCGGGCAACGCCACCTATGACACCTACCGAACCGAGGCCTGGGACGATTGGCAGCAATCCCTCAAGGCCACCCACGCCTGCGGCGGCTGGCCGGAAGGGCCCACTTACTGGGCCACCAACCGCGGCGTGAACTTCCCCCTGGCCTACCAGTCCTACACCTCGGCCGTCACCGGCTCGCCGGCCCTGGCCGTGGCCGACCCCATGGAGGACCTGCGCCAACTGGGGTTGTGGATGCTGTACACCGAGCGCGGCGACGGCAGCTTCAACCGCTACGGCGACGTGTCCTCGCAGGTGGTCATCAACAACGGCACCATCGGCCAGAGCATCGATTACTACGCCATCGCCACCGGCGACCCGGCCCTGGCGGCCTTTGCCGAGCACGCCCGCGATTACCGCTACCCGCTGTACTGGTCGGGTTACCGCTGGATGCTGCCGGTCACCTATGACCCCACCATCCCCAAGCCGCCCGGATACGATCCGGCCCATCCCGCCGAGTGCCTGGGCGCGGCCCTGCCCAACGCCGCCGTCTTCGGCCGAGACGCCCTCGGCCTGGTCGTGATGCGGCAGGGGTGGTCCGACGGCGACACGCAGATCAGCTTCAAGGCCGGCGACTACCTGGCCCACCACGGCCATTACGACCAGGGCACCTTCACCCTGTTCAAGCACGACAAGCTGGTGATCAACAGCGGCGGCTACGGCCCGTACACCGGCGACCACCGGCTGAACTATTACGTCCGCACCGTGGCCAAGAACGGCATCCTGGTGCAGCGCCCGGACGAGATGTGGACGCCCCCCAGCGTCACGCCGCCCTCCGGCTGGGCCAACGACGGCGGGCAGCGGATCGTCCAGGCCACCGGCAGCACGGTCAGCAGCTACGAGAACTGGCTGGCCAACAAGACCAGCGGCTGGAACTACGAGTCCGGCGAGATCACCGCCTTCGACAACGTGGACGGCGCGTACAGCTACGTGGCCTCGGACATCACCCGGGCCTACAACAGCACGCTGTACGACTGTGAGGGCCAGGGCGGCAAGGTCAGCCTGGTCACGCGGCAGTTGGTGTACCTCCAGGACGCCGACGTGCTGGTGGTCTTCGACCGGGTCAACGCCACCAACGCCGCGTACAAGAAGAAGTGGCTGCTGCACACGCCCAACAAGTTCGTCGGCGGCACGGAGGTGGTGGCGGTCGGCAGCGCCAGCAACGGCATCATCGAGGTGGACGGCGACACCATCCCCGGCGACACGCTGACCATGACCAACGGCGGCGGCAAGCTCTTCCTGCAGGTGCTGCTGCCGGCCAGCTACACCGTCAACAAGGTCGGCGGGCTCAACTACCGCTATTACGTCGAGGACGACGGCGACGACGCCGACGGCTACGACGGGACCAACTACGACGACTACTCCGAGGTGTCCTATCACGACTACGGCGACTGGCGGATCGAGGTCTCGCCCAAGGCCGCCAGCAACTTCGACACCTTCCTGAACGTCCTAAGTCCCCGTTCCAGCGCCACTTCCAGCGTGGACCCCGCGACGGTGCTGCTGGCCAGCCCGCTGGCCACGGTCATGCGCGTGGGCGGGTACGTCGTGGGCATGGGCACGGCCGGCCTCATCGACGACGATTTTGGCTACACCGTCCCCGAGGGCGGCACCTTCCGCCACCTGATCGTGGACCTCCAGCCGGAAGGCTATTACAAGCTCACCGGCGAGGCCGGCTATGACGTCGCCGCCGCCAATGAGGCCGGGCTGGCGCTGTTCACCGAGACCGCCGCCGCCGCCCACGGGGTCGTCATCACCAGCGTGCTGTGCGCGGACGCCAACTTCGACGACGTGGTGGACGGGCTGGACTACAACGCCTGGTCGCTGCACTACCTGGCGAGCGGCATGAACTGGGGGGACGGCGACTTCAACTTCGACACTGTCGTGGACGGGCTGGACTACAACATCTGGTCGCTGAACTACGCCCCCGAGGGCGCGGCCGTTCCCGAGCCCGCCTTCGCCGCGCTTCTGGGGCTGGGTCTGGCGGTTGTGGCTTGGCGTCGGCGCAGGGCGTAGAGAGGGCGGCCATCTGCTTCGGCGGGCAGGCCCGCCTTCGCGGCGCTTCTAGCGCTGGGTCTGGCGGTTGTGGCTTGGCGTCGGGGGAGGGCGTAGAGAGGTCGGCTATCTGGTTTGGCCGGCAGCCCACCCATGAGCGGGGCGCACAACGGGGCGTGCAGCTCAGGGTTCCGGCAGACGTTTAGACACGTTGGGCCGTTGCGTCATTTGCCGGCGGCCGCGGGCTTGGCCTGGAGTTTCAGGTCGGCCCGCTCCCAGCCCTGGCGGACCTCGTCCTGACGCTGGAAGCGCCACCACAGGATGAAGCTCTCGTCCCGGTCGGCCTTGGCGTAGTAGTGATTGGCGGCGACGAACCGGCCCTTGTCGTGAACGAAGATCAGCAGCTTGATGATGCCGGTCTGCTCGGTGGTGCGATACAGCGGCGCTTCGGGGAAGGGCACGGGGGAATTGGGGACGGGGATGGCCGGCAGGCCGACGACGCCGTTCTTGTACTCGATGCCCAGGGCCCCGGAGGCGACCTCGGCCACGAGGTCGGCCTGATCGGCCTGTTCCACCAGCGTGGCCCCCAGCTCGGCGAAGCGGGCGCGGGTGGCGACCTTAATGTACTCCTGGTCGTAGGCCTTGAGGTTGGCGAAGTCCACGAAGACTTTCCGGTCGGCCAGCTCGGGCAGCTCGAACCGGTCGAGGGCCTTGTCCACCGCCCGGGACAGCAGCAGTTGTTCGATGGCCGAGCGGGGCGTGTTGGTGACCAGCCGGGATGAGCAGCCCGCCGAACACAGGGTCGCGGACAGCACGAAAATGGCTCGCCTCATCTGTCTCCTCGCTGATTCCGTATCCCAGTGCGTCTTACGGCGCAATGGCAACGCGCCATCAACCCGAGTCGGTTCCGTCCCAGCAGTAGGTGCAGAGCTTTTGCTTGGGCAGCCCGATGGCCGCCACCAGGTCCGGCAGCTCCTGGTACTTCAGCGAGGTCAGGTTCAGCCGCTTCCTGATGATCTCGACCATGGCGCAGTGCTTTTCCGAGCCGCACTTGGCGTACTCCTCCAGCGGCCCGCTGCCATCTCCTTCCAGCTCGGTGATCGCCTTCCGGGCCGCCAGGTCCAGCTCCGACTTGCTCCGGGAGAAGTTCAGGAACTTGCAGCCGTAGATCAGCGGCGGGCACGCCGGCCGCATGTGCACCTCCTGCGAGCCGCACTCGTACAGCCGCTGGATGGTGTCCTTCAACTGCGTGCCGCGGACGATGGAGTCCTCGCAGAACAGCAGCCGCTTGCCCTCGATAATCTCGCGGATGGGAATGAGCTTCATCTTGGCCACCAGGTCGCGGACGCTCTGGTCCTGCGGCAGGAAGCTCCTGGGCCAGGTGGGGGTGTACTTCACGAAAGGCCTTCGATAGGGGATGTGGGCCTGGTTGGCGTAGCCGATGGCGTGGGCGGTGCCGGAATCCGGTATGCCGGCCACCAGGTCGATGGGCGTGTCGTCCTTCCTGGCCAGGGCCTCGCCGCAGCGGTTCCGCACCACTTCCACGTTGATGCTCTCGTAGTTGGAGGCGGGATAGCCGTAGTACACCCACAGGAAGGCGCAGATCTGCATCTTGTCGGCGGGGGGCCTCCTCCGCTCGACGCCGTCGGGGGTGATGCGCACGACCTCACCCGGCCCCAGGTACCTTTCAATGTCGTACCCGAGGTTCGGCAGGGCGCAGGTTTCCAGGGTGGCGGCGTAGGCGCCGTCCTTGCGCCCGATGATGACCGGCGTTCTGCCCAGCCGGTCGCGGGCGGCGTACACGCCCTCGGCCGTCAGCAGCAGGATGGAGCAGGAGCCCTTGACGGCCTGCTGGGCGTTCTGGATGCCGTCCTCGAAGCTGGCCTCCTGGTCGATCAGGGTGGCGACCAGCTCGGTGGGATTGACCGCGCCGCCGGACATTTCGGAGAAGTGGGTCCTCCTCCTGGTGAAGGCCTTTCGGGCGAGCTCGTCGGCGTTCCGGACGGCGCCGACCGTGACGATGGCGTACATGCCCAGGTGCGAGCCGATGAGCAGCGGCTGGTCCTCGTAATCGCTGATGACGCCGATCCCCTGGCCGCCGCGCATCTTCCGCAGGTCGTCCTCAAACTTGGAGCGGAACTGGTCGTTCTCGATGTTGTGGATGAAGCGGGTGAAGCCGTTGGTGTTCCTGACCGCCAGGCCGCCGCGGCGGGTCCCGAGGTGGGAATGATAGTCGGTGCCGTAAAACAGGTCGGCGACGCAATCCTTGCTTGAGACCACGCCGAAGAAGCCGCCCATGGGAACACGTCCTTTCAGCGAATCACGTTGGAAGCAACAGGCAGGGCGGGCCTCCCTGCCCGGGATGCAGCCAGTGTACACGCTCCAGCCCGGCGGGCAAGGCCCAAATGCACTTCGCGGGCCGGGCCCGTGGCCGGCGGTCGGACGAGGTCGGCGTCGCGGCCCAGGCGGCGGCTGCCGCGCACGGGCCCGGCGAGTCGGCCCGCCCGGGCCGCACACCGGCGCTGCGGCGCAAGTCCGTGTAGGGGAACAGCTTATCGCGCCCCTCTGCGGTCCGGAGATGTATGGGCTGCGGCCTCTGCTACGACATCCACTGGAACATCTCCAGCCGCGGGAACAGCGTCTCCAGCAATTGCGTGGTCTTCTCCGTGAGCGCGGGCGCGATCTTCAGGTCCAGTTGCAGGTAGGCCTCGAAGGGCGTCTGGATGCCGGCGACGATCCGGGTGATAGTCTCGTCGGAGCCGGCCAGGTTGATGTCCGCGTGCCTCGGCGGCCGGGGCAGGGCGGCGACCCGGCCCGCGTGGATGCTGAGGGCGGCGCGGTGCTTCAGGCCGAGGAGGGATACGGTGCCCGACCAGGCCGCGCGGGCCAGGCGGCGCTCCAGCAGCGGTGAGATCTCGCGGAGGAACTGCGGGAGGCTCAGCAGGGCGATCATGCCGACGCCGCCCGTTTCCTCGCCGCGGTATCCCAGCGGCTGAAGCAGCGGGGCCAGGAACTCACCGCGAGCGGTGACCTGCTTGACCCCGCGGCCGGCCAGATCGCGATGGAGCCTGCCCACCAGGGCGGCGGCCGTGTCGTGCTGCCGGCGGTCCTTGGCTACGGCCATGTCGTGGATGGTGGCGCCGTCGTCGTGAGTGCGGGCGACCAGGTAGCCGGTGAGCCGGCGGGCGCGATCGGCCAGCAGCGCCAGGTCCGCTTGGCCCAGGGCGGTGGGCCTGCGCCGGGCGACGGCGCCGGTCTGAAGGTAGCGTTCGTTGAACAGCCTGGCCATGGCGGCCTCGTCGCCCCGACGGTAGCCTCGGACCCTGATCCCTTTCCGGGCGGCGGGGCGCGGGGCCTTCGCCAGGCGGCAGGTCAACTGCCGACCGGGCGGGGCGTCCACGAAGCCGAAGCTGCGGTACATGGCGTGGGCGACGTTGCGGGTGCCGGTGCCCAGGGAGGCACACGAGCACCGCCGGGCGCGGGCGTCTTCCAGGCTGCGCTGCATGGCCAGTCGGCTGAGGCCCTTCCGCCGGGCCTTTGCATCGGTGTGCACCCAGTACACGAAGAACATGGAGATGTGGGTATTGCCGGGCATGTGCCCGACGACGTCGCCGGAGAAGATGTTGGCCACGGGCTGACCGTCCACCACGGGGAAGACCATGACCTCGCCCTGGTAGCGCGTCTGGAGCCGCACTGCGCCCCGGCCGCGGCGGCGGGCGATGCCCGCCGGCGAGAACCGACCCGCCCGGCGGTGGCCCAGCCGGGCCAGCCGATACCCCGCGTCGAGCTGGAAGCGGTGGTCCATGTGCTCGGCCAGCTCGGCCAGGCGGTTGGCCGGGCCGGGGTTGCCGCGCCCCACCAGTTGAAGCGCGGCGACGGCGGACAAGGCCTTGTCTTTGCGAGACTTAGCGATCTGCTCGAGGGCGGAGGGCGCGCGCGGATCGCCCGCCCGCAGCAGCCGCGTCGCCGCCGCCAGCCGCGCCGCGGGATCGGGAGAACGCAACTGCCGCGCTGCCCGGCCGAGCGGCCGCTTGGCCTGCCCCTGGTCGGCGGCGAGGGCGTCCAGGGCGGCGGCCCGCTCGGAGGCAGGGGCCTGGGGGTCGGCCAGGAGGCGACGGAGGCTCCGGCGGACGCCCTCCTTGAACGTCTGGCCTCCCCAGCGTGCCGGCGGCAGCGGGTGCACGGTCGAGCCCAGCTCGGCGAACCAGCCAAACAGGTCGGTCCCGGCCGCCCGGCTGAGGAAGTGGATGACGACGTCCAGCTCGGTGAACACCACCCAGGGGGCGGCGGGGCGGTCGAGCTTCGGCGGCACGGCCGCAAAGAGGCGCTTCAGGAAATCGTCGCCATAGCGGCGCTGGAGCTCCCGCCA
>LJUF01000066.1 GCA_001303665.1 Phycisphaerae bacterium SM23_33
CCGCAGGAACCAGTACAGCGAGATCGGCGAGGCGATCAGAAGCGTGGCCACCGGCTTGGCCAGCACCAGGCACCCGAACCAGTGACGTACCTTGGGCGACCGGATCCGCAGCAGCAGCACGACGGCCAGGACCACGGCCGCCAGGATGGTCAGCTCGATGCTCAGGCGCCACAGATAGCCGAGAAGCCACCGGCCGAACTCGTTCATCGCTTCCACGAACTGGATCACGTTTGATTCCCCTACTTCTCGGCCGGCCCGGCGAGTCTGCCGTCCACTTCGCGCCGGATGGCCTCGACCTCTTCGTCACTGAGACCTTCCGACTGCATCAACTGACTGACCAGGGCCGCCGGGGAGCCGGCGAAGAAACGCTGCATGACCTCGTGCAGCGAGCGCCGGCCCATCTGCTGCCGCGTCACCAGCGGCCGGTACACGTCCAGCCGTCCCTGGCGTCGCGAGGCCAGGAAGCCCTTGTCGCGCAGGATGCGCATCATGGTCAACACGGTGTTGTAGGCCATCGGCTTGACAGGCCTGAGGGACTGCTGCACTTGGCGGACGGTGGCCCGGCCCAACTCCCACAGCCGGTCCATGATCACCGTCTCCACCGGGGTGAGGCGTCTGCTGTTGGTCTTCGCCATGAGGTTTCCTTCCACAGAATTTCAACTAAAGGTTTAGTTATTATGCCGCCGTCCGGGGATAGCGTCAACTAACTTTTTAGTTTTTTTCTTTTTTTTGGACGTGCCCGAGGTCTCACCCGCGGATGGCCCGGCCGCGGGGGCTCGCTGCGACCCGGGCCGCGGCAGTGTCGGCCCCGTGGCGGCGTTGACAGCCCCTCCGGCGGCGGGGAAAATCGCGGCACCATGGGCGCGACCGCCACCCCGCTGCCGGCAAAGCTGATCGTGGGGATGCTCTCGGCCCGGCCGGAGCTGCTGGCGACCGCGGCCGAGAGGCTCCGGCGCGAGTACGGCCCCCTCGACATCACCGGCGAGCTGATGAACTGGGAATTCACGCACTACTACGACGAGCAAATGGGCACGGGGCTGTACCGGCAGTTCGTGGCGGCCGAGCCGCTGATCTCGCCCGAGGCCATCGGCCCCATCAAGCAGGCCACCAACCAGATGGAAGCGGAGTTCGCGGCCGCGGCCGCGCCCGGCGGCCCGCCCCGCCCGGTGAACCTCGACCCCGGTTACGTGACCGAAAGCAAGCTGGTGCTGGCCAGCACCAAGGATTACGCCCATCGTATCTATCTTGGCGGCGGCGTCTTCGCCGAAGTGACGCTGACCCACGCCCGCGGCAGGTGGATGGCGCACGAGCACACGTTTCCCGACTACGCCTCGGGGGCGTACGACGCCTTCCTCACCCAGGTGCGGGACAAGCTGCGGCGGCAGCTTCACCCACGGCGGAAGGAGGGTGGCGGATGATCGAGCTGGCGGCGGCGGCCGCGGCGGGGGTGGCGTTCTTCCTGGCGGCCATGGCCACGCCCGTGGCCCGCAGGATCGCTTACGGCACGGGCTTTATTGCCGCCCCGACCGGGGACCGGTATCACCGCCAGCCCACCCCCCTGCTGGGCGGGTCGGCGATCCTGTTGGCCATCCTCCTTCCCAGCCTGCTGGTGCTGGCGGTGGCGGCCGTGTGGAACGCCGGCGGACCGCCCGCCTGGGCGCCGGCGGCGCTGTCGGTCCACGTGCCCGGCGTGGTGGCCAAGACCCGGGTGGCGCTGGGCATCCTGGCCGGGGCCGTGGTGCTGCACGTGGTGGGGTTGATTGACGACCGCAGGCGCCTGGGGCCCTGGCTGAAGCTCGCGGCCCAGGTTCTCGTGGCCGTCGGCGTGGTCGTGCTCTGCCGCATCCGCCTGCTGGAGCTGGCGGGCCAGCCGTTCAGTTCGATCGCCAGCGTGCTTTGGATCGTGGCGGTGATCAACGCGTTCAACTTTCTCGACAACATTGACGGCCTGGCGGCGGGGGTAGCGGCCATTTGTGCGGCCGCCCTGCTGGCGGCGGCGGCCAGCTCCGGACAGTTCTTCGTGGGAGGCTGGCTGCTGCTGGTGCTGGGTGCGTCGGTGGGCTTTTTGGTGCACAACTTTCCCCCGGCCAGGATCTTCATGGGCGACGCCGGCTCGCTGGTGCTGGGGTACTTCCTGGCCGTGCTCAGCATCCTGACGACCTACTACCGTGGCGGGCCCAGCGGCGAATACTACGGCGTCTTCGCCCCGCTGGTGCTGCTGGCCGTGCCGCTGTACGACACCGCCAGCGTCCTCACCCTGCGGATCCGCGACCGCCGCAACCCCATGGTGGGCGACACGCGCCACTTCTCGCACCGGCTGCTGCGGCGCGGCATGAGCCCGCGCAAGGCGGTGCTGACCATCTACCTGGCCACGGCCGCCACCGGCGTGGGGGCCTCCCTGCTGCCCCACGTGGACCGCACCGGGGCGGTGCTGGTGTTCGCCCAGACCGTCGGCATCGTCCTGATCATCGCCCTGCTGGAGTCCGCCGAGGCCAAGGTCAAACCATGAAGTCGGCCGCCAAACTTCCCGCCACCGCTGCGGCCCCACCGGCCGCGAGAGCCCTGGAAACAGCCGCGCTGGCCTGCATCCTCGCGGTCATGGTGGCTCGGGTGTTCATGGCCGAAATGCCGTTTCGGTGGGCCCACCTGGCCTTCATGCGGGGCTCGCCCGCGGAGCTGAGAAGGCCGCCGGACGAGCTCATCCGGGTGACCTTCGCCATCATCCTGCTGGCATCCGTGAGCCTGTGGGCCGCGGCGCAGCCATTTCGCAGGCCGGTGCAGGTCGCCGGGCCGGCCTTCGCGGTCATGGCCCTCATCTTCGCCGCCATCTCCTTCGGCTCGACCCTGACGGCCGTGGACCGGCGGGGCGCGCTGAACGGCTGGCTGGAACAGGTCTCGCTGCTGGGGGCGTGCTTCGTGATGATCCAGCTCGGCCGCCGGAGACGGCGATGGGGCCTGGTGGTGGTGGTGCTGGCGGCGGTGGGCGCGGCCATGGCCTACAAGAGCATCGTCCAGGTCGCGTGGGAGGTGCCGGAGCGGCTGGCCCTGTTCAAGGCCGATGCGGAGAAGATCCTGGCTCAACAAGGCATGGCTGCGGGCAGCTCCAAGGCCCGCATGTTCGAGAGGCGCCTGTTCGATCCGGCCGCCACGGGTTACTTCGGCCTAGCCAACGTGTTCGGATCGCTGCTGATCATCCTGATGGGAGCGGCGGCCGGGGCGGCCCTGGAGAAGCTTTCCGCGGCCCGGCGGAGCGGGCAGGCCCTGCTGCTGCTGAGGCGCGGGCAGGTCCACCTGCCCACGCTGGCGGCCATCATTACCGCGCTTCTGGCCCTGGCCACCGCGGTGGCATTGGCCCTGACCCGCGGCAAGGGCGCGATCGGGGCCGGCGTCGCGGCGGCCCTCGGCGGCGCCGTCGTGCTGGCGCGAACCTCCTTTTTCGCCCGCCATCGCCGCAAGTGGCTGATCGCTTCGGCCGGGGCCCTGCTGGGGGGGCTGCTGGCACTGTGGGCCTACGGAACCGCACGAGGCGGGCTGCCCGGCCGGAGCATGCAGGTCCGCTGGGAGTACTGGGTCGGCGCCGCCGGCGTGGTGAGGGAATCGCCGCTGCGGGGGGCGGGGCCGGCCAACTTCGGCGACGCGTATCTGAAGCACCGCCTGCCCGGCGCCGCCGAGGCCACCAAGACGGCCCACAACGTGCTGCTCGACGCCGCGTGCGACTTCGGCCTGCCGGCCGCCGCGGTGTATGTCGGCCTGCTGATATGGGTATGCCTGGCCGTGACGCGGCCGGCGCCGTCTGAACCCTCGCCGCCCGATCCGCCCGCGCCCGCCCGGGTGATGGTTCGCTGGTGCATCTTCCTGGCCCTGGTAGTGTTCGCCGCCCGGATGCTGTGGGAGGAGCCCGCCAACGTCGGGGTCGTGCTGGTCGAAGCGGTCTTCCCGGCAGCGGCCGTCGGCGTCGCCCTGCTGGCGATGATGTGGGCGGGCGGGGACTTGGCCGCGGGCTGGCTGTGTGGGCGTTACGCCCGCATCGCCCTGGGGGCCGGGCTGGTGGGCTTCCTGGTGCACAACCTGGTCAGCTACACGTTGTTCTCGCCCGGCACCGCCACGATATTCTGGATTGCCGCTGCCGCGGCGGCCGCACCCGCCGTCCGGCCGAGAGAATTGCCGCGGGCAAAAGAGATCCCGGCGGCGGCCGTGCTGGCCCTCACCGCCACCCTCGCCGCCGGCATATGGTTGTGGCGGCCCGTGCTGCGCAGGAGCTCGGAGGTTGGCACGGCGCACATGGCCTACGCCCGCGGGCAGGCCGGGGCGGCCATAGACCACCTGAAAATGGCGGCGGCTGCCGACCGGCTGGACGGCATCCCGCCCGTCTACCTGGCACAAATCTACTCGGCGCAGGCCAGGAGGCTGCCGCCGCCCGCTCGCCGCCAGCTCCTCGACTTAGCCGTGCAGTCCGCCGAGCTGGCCCAGCAGAGGAGCCCCCGCGCTCCGCACGCCCTGCTGCTGGCCCGGCTGCTCTGGCGCACCAGCGACCGGCGGCGAGCCCTGGAAATGACCGCCTGGGTCGTGCAGCAGGATCCCATGGAGGCCCGGCTTCACTGGGAATACGCCTCGATGCTGTACCAAGCCGGCCGCCTGGATGCAGCCTGGAAGCAGTTGCAGGAGGCCCGGCGGACCGACGACGCCCTGCCGCCCGACAGCGACTTGCGCCTGTCGCCGGAGGAGCTGAAATCACTGGCCGAGCTGGAAGGAAAGATCGAAGCGGCCCGAAGCGCCCCGGCCACCTCGACCCGGCCTCAACCCTGATGGCCCGCGGGCGGAGGCTGCTCCGTGAAGTGAACCCGCGCGGCCAGGGCTTGCGAAAGCAGCGAGAGATACTCCGCCCGCGGCACGGCGTAGGCCCCGAACTGATGAAGGTGCCGCGTCAGCCACTGCACGTCGCAGAGCACAAACCCCCTGCGGCGGAGGTGCTGGATGAGCCCGACCAGGGCCACCTTGCCGGCGTCGGTGCGGCGGTGAAACATGCTCTCGGCGAAGAACGCCCCGCCCAGGGCCACGCCGTACACCCCGCCGGCCGGGGGCGCGGGCGTTCCCACCGCATCCGGCTCCCAGGCCTCCACGCTGTGGGCCAGCCCCAACTGATGCAGCCGGCCGTAGGCCTCGATGAAGTCTCGTGTGATCCACGTCCCCTCTTTCCTTTGGGCACAGCCGCGCATGACCGCCTCAAAGGCCCGGTCGATGGTCAGCACGAAGCGCCCCTGGCGGATGGTCCGCTGCAATCGCCGCGGCACGTGAAAGCGTTCGTCCAGCGGCAGCAGCCCGCGCGGGTCCGGGCTGAACCACAGCATCCGCGAGCCGTCCTCCGGGTCGGGCATGGGGAAGGCCCCCGAGGCGTACGCCGCGATCAGCGTCCGCGGCCGCAGCTCAGGCCGGATCGAACTGTCCTGGGGAGTCGTCACTGCCGATCCATGGTAAAGGTTCCCGGCCGGGCATGTTCAATCTTCGATTCAAAGATTTCGCGGGCCGGTCTCGGCGGCCGCTGGGAATCGCCCGGGGCCGGGGACAATCGCGGTTGCCGGCGCTTGCAGAAAGATGGCCTTTTTCATACCCTGCTGGGCATGAACCGCATAGGATTCGGCTTTGACTCACATCGTTTCGTTGAGGGCAGGCCGCTGATGCTGGCGGGCGTCCAGGTGGAGCACGACCGCGGGCTGGCCGGTCACAGCGACGGCGACGCCCCGCTGCACGCGCTGATCGACGCCATGTTCGCCGCCGCCGGGCTGGAGGACATCGGCGAGCACTACCCCGACACCGACCCGAAGTGGACCGATGCCAGCGGCGCCGCCCTACTGTCCGAGGCCGTCACGGAGCTGGCCCAGATGGGCTGGGCCGTCAGCAACTGCGACGTGACCATCGTCACCGAGGCACCGCAACTGGGGAAGCACAAGCCGCAGATGCGCGAACGCGTCGCCGACCTGCTGGGGCTGGACACCTCGGCCGTCGCCGTCAAGGCCAAGACGGCCGAGGGAATGGGCCCGATCGGCGCCGGCGAGGGCCTGGCGGCCTTCGCCGTGGTGCTGCTGGAAGAGCTGGAAATCTGAGCCGCCGGGATCGAACATGCCGCTGAAGCTCTACAACACGCTGACGCGCAGCAAGGATCCCTTCGAGCCGATCCACCCGCCTAGGGTGGACCTGTACACCTGCGGCCTGACGGTCTACAACTACGCCCACATCGGCAACCTGCGGTGCTACGTCTTCGAGGACATCCTCAAGCGCGTGCTGCTGAGCTGTGGCTACCAGGTCCGGCACGTCATGAACATCACCGACGTCGGGCACCTGGTCTCCGACGCCGACCAGGGCGAGGACAAGATGGACATCGGCGCCCGCCGCGAGGGAAAGACCGCCTGGGAGATCGCCGAGTTCTACCAGGCCGCCTTCGAGGAAGACCTCCGCCGGCTGAACGTCCTGTTCCCGGACGTCTGGTGCAAGGCGACCGACCACATCGGCGAGCAGATCGCCCTGGTCCGGACGCTCGAGGAGCAGGGCTTCACCTACCGCATCGACGGCGACGGCATCTACTTCGACACCTCGAAGCTGCCCGACTACGGCAAGCTGGCCCGGCTGGACCTGGAGGGCCTGCGCGCCGGGGCGCGCGTGGAGATGGTCGCCGGCAAGCGCAACCTGACCGACTTCGCCCTGTGGAAGTTCTCCCCGCCGGGGCGGAAGCGGCAGATGGAGTGGGACAGCCCCTGGGGGGTGGGCTTTCCCGGCTGGCACATCGAGTGCACCGCCATGGCGATGAAGTATCTCGGCGACCGACTGGACATCCACTGCGGCGGGGTGGACCACATCGCCGTCCACCACACCAACGAGATCGCACAGGCCGAGTCCGCCCTCGGGCACAAGTGGTGCAACTGGTGGCTGCACGGGGAGTTCCTGACCTTCCCCCGGGGCGACGCCGAGCAGGCCGCCCGCATGAGCAAGTCCAGCGGTGAGTTCGTCACGCTGAACACGCTGGTGGAGCGCGGCTTCGACCCGCTGGCGTACCGCTACTTCTGCCTGAACGCCCACTACCGCCAGCAGCTCGCCTTCACCTGGGAGGCCCTGTCCGCCGCCGCCAGCGCCTTTGCCAGGCTGAAGCGCGAGGTGCTGGAGCTGAAGCGGAACGCTGGCGACGGCCGCGAGCCGATCGACAGCCACCTGGACGCCTTCCGCGCCGCGGCCGAGGACGACCTGAACACGCCGCAGGCCCTGGCCGCCATGTGGGGCGCCCTGAAGGATGCCGAGGCCGAGAAGCCGCGCATCTACGCCACGCTGCTGGCCATGGACGAGGTGCTGGGGTTCGGCTTCGCCCGGATGCAGGAAGCCGCGCTGGCCGTCTCCGAGGAAGAGATCGAGAAACTCATCGCCGCGCGTGCGGAGGCCCGCAAGGCAAAGGACTTCGCCAGGGCCGACGCCATCCGCGACCGGCTGAAGGAAATGGGCGTCGCCCTGGAAGACACGGCGGGCGGAACCATCTGGCGGAAGGAGTAGCCGGTCGTGGACGAGGCCGTCCGCGTCGTGACCGCCTTCGAGGACGTCCGCCGGTACCTCGGCGCCGCCCGACACGCCAGCCCCGACGAGCTGGGCCCACTGCACCGAAAGCATATCCTCGAGCCCCAATGGCAGGACTGCGCCGCCGGCGGGGAGCTGGAAGAATATGCCGCGCGGGCCGTGTGCGAGCCCATCCGCGACCTGGACGCCCTGGAAGCCTCGCTGGCCCAGTTGGAGGGCAGCGGCGTCGAGGGCATTGCCGAGCGCGCCTGGGCGGGTGCCCACGCCGCTCTGCCCGGTCCGTCGACGACCATCTGGGTTCTGCCCGCCGACCCTGGCAACATCTTCATCCGCGACTTCATGCGCGGCGTGCAGGCCACGACCGCTGGCGCGGGCAAGATCTGGCTGCACCTGAGCCCCCCGGGCGACTGGAGAACACTGATCCCGCCGGCCATCGCCCACGAACACCACCACAGCGTGTGGCTGCACCGCCATTGCCACGGGGCCGACTGGAAGTTCCTGCTGAACTACCTGGTCTTTGAGGGCCGGGCCTGCGCCTTCTCCCGCATGCTCTACGGCCAAGCCCGGCAGCCTTGGACCGAGACGCTGAACCCACAACAGGAAGCCGAGGTCTGGCAGGCCATGAAGCCCCAGCTGCCCTCCCATTCCGAGCAGGTGATGGTGAAGTTCATGTTCGGCGGCGTGGAGGGCGTGCCCCTGCTGGCCGGATACACCGTCGGCGACCGGATCGTGCGGGCGTTCCTCGCCGGGCATCCCGGCCTCGACGTTGATACCTGGACGGCCATGGACGCGGACGAACTGCTGGCGGCGAGCGGGTACGACGGACCGCCCCGCGACCCGCAGGCGCGGTAAGCCCGGCCGCGCCCCCGGGCGCCGCGGCTCCCGCGCTGGCCCTTGATCGCCGCCGCCCGGGCCTGGGTTGGAGGAGCCATGTCCCCGCGGGAGAGACTGCTTCGGACGTTGCGTGGCTGGCCGCCCGATCACGTGCCGCTGGTGCTGGAGGGCTTTCACTGCGCCCACAAGGACCAGATCCAGTCCATCCCCGACCCCGCCCGGCGCGAGATCGCCCGCCGGATCTTCGGCCAGACCGCCGCCTTCGTGCACTGCCCGTCCTTCGAGAACAGATACCTCTTCACCCCCCGGCAGTTCATGAAGGAGGTGTCGCGCGAGCAGACCCGCGACGCCGTCAGAATCACCACCCGAATCGCCACGCCGAAGGGCGACCTGACCGCCGTCACCGCGCGGAATTCACAGTCCGACACCGTCTGGACGATCAAGTACCCCGTCGAATCGCTCCAAGACGTCGAGAAGATCCGCTGCGTGCCCTGGGAGCTGCCCGAGGGCCTGGCCGGGCCCGACACCTCCAAGCTGCCCGCCGACTTCCACAGAAGGCTGGTGCTGCGGACGAACGTGTCGTCGCCATTCGTGTGCGTGGCCGGGATGATGCCGTACGATTACTTCCTTGAGTTGTGCGCCACCGATCTCGGCCTGATCGAGGAGCTGACCGAGCAATGCTGCGACCGGGCCCTCCGCGTGCTGGACGTGCTGCTGGCCGATGAGGCCATCGAGTACGTCTGGATGGGCGGCTGCGAGTGGCTCACCCCGCCCATGGGCTCGCCCAGGCTGTACGAGCGGCTCGTCCAACCCTATGAGGCGAAGGTCATTTCCCGGATTCACGCGGCCGGGGCCATCGCCCACGTCCACTGCCACGGCAACGTCCGCTCCACCCTGGAGCTGGTCATCCGCCGCGGCGGGGATTACTTCGAGCCGGTCGAGCCGCCGCCCGACGGCGACATCAGCTTCGCCGAGGCCAAGGCCCTCGCCGCCGGCAGAATCACCCTGGGCGGCAACGTCGAAGCCCGCATCCTGGAAAACGAAAGCGCCAAGGCCGTCGAGCGGGCCACACGCGCGGCCTTTGAGGGCGGAAAGCACCGGATGGTGCTGAGCAACTCGGCCGGCCCCATCAGCCCCCTGACGCCAAGGGCGCTTGCGAACTATCACCGGCTGATCGACGTGTGGGAGGAGCTCTCGCCGCTGTAACGGCGCTTTGGTGTTTGGTTTTTCCGGCCGCGCCCTTATCATGCCGCCATGGCGCGGACAGGGACGTCCACGTGCCGCATCCTGGGGATTGACCCCGGCCTGGAGACCACCGGCTACGGGGCGATCGAGCTTCGCGGCCGGGACGTGGCGGTGGTCGAGGCCGGCACCATCCAGACCGACCCCAAGGCACCTCTGGCGGAGCGGCTGAGTCGGCTCCAGGCGGACTTGGCCGCCCTGCTGGCCGAACTCAAGCCTGACCTGGCGGCCGTCGAAAAACTCTACGCCCACTACAAACATCCGCGGACGGCCATCCTCATGGGCCACGCCCGCGGCGTGATCCTGCTGGCGTGCAGCCAGGCCGCCGTCAGGGTCCGCGACTTCCCCGCCACCATGGTCAAGCGGGCCCTGACCGGCAACGGCCACGCCTCCAAGCAGCAGGTCCAGCGGGCCGTCCAGGTGGTGTGCGGGCTCCGCGAAATCCCCGAGCCCCCCGACGTCGCCGACGCCCTGGCCATTGCACTGTGCGCGGGAAAACAGTCCACGGATTACACGGATTACACCGATCGCACAAAAGAGGAAAAGGCGTGAAAGCAAAACGTTCGGCAGAAAGGCTCGGCCCGGGCGGTCTCCGGCACGAGCAGCTGACATACCGCGTCATAGGCTGCGCTCAAAAGGTCCACCGAGCGCTGGGGCCGGGATTCCCCGAGACCGTCTACCAGAGGGCCTTGTGCCATGAAATGGCAACAGCGAAGATTCCCTTCGACAGCGAAAAGCTTATCGAAGTCTTCTACGACGGTGCCATTTGCGGTCAGTTTCGATTGGACGCCCTCGTTGATGGACAGGTCATCGTTGAACTAAAGGCACTGGACGCCCTCAACGACGAACATCTTGCCCAAGCCATTTCGTACCTCAAAGCCGCAGGCCTCGGGCTGGCTCTTCTGGTAAACTTTGGACAAAAGAGCCTGCAGGTGAAACGCGTAGTTCTCTGATGGGCCGCTTGATTGTTGTTTGAGGATCTGTGTAGTCCGTGTAATCCGTGGACTGATGATTGCCAGAATCACAGGCCGGCTGGAGGAGATGGGCGACGGCGCGGTTCTGATCGACGCCGGGGCCGGGCTGTGGTACGAGGTGCTGGTGCCGGCCTGCGACGTGGAGCGGCTGGCGCGGCGGGTGGGGCAGGACGTGGTGCTGCACACGATTCACTATCTGGAGGGCGACCCGGCCCGGGGCACGCAGCAGCCGCGGCTGGTGGGTTTTGCCAACGAGACCGACCGGGCGTTCTTCCGGCTGTTCACGACGGTCAAGGGGATCGGCGCCCGCAAGGCCTTGCGGGCGCTGGTCCGCCCGCCCAGCGAGGTCGCCGCCGCCATCGCCAACAAGGACAGCAAGTTCCTTCTGGCCCTGCCGGAGATCGGCAAGCGCACGGCCGAGCAGATCATCGCCGAGCTTTCCGGCCGCGTGGACGAATTCGCCGGCGAGGCAGTCAAGGCCGAAACCCCCGAGCTGACCGAGGCCGCCGCCGAGGCCCTGGCGGTGCTGGTCCAGCTCGGCGAGCGCCGCGGCGACGCCGCCGCCCTGATCCAGCGCGTGCTGACGGCCGACCCGGAGCTGAAATCGCCCGAGACCATCATCCAGCGGGTGTACAGACTCAAGGCGGGCGCGCGGTGATCGGGTAACTAAAGCCCACGGATAGCCATCCGTGGGCTTTCTAAGATAGTACGCTTTTGGGTGAACCGGACCATGGCGCGCAAGAGGATCATCACACCCGGCAGCGCCGGGGAGGACGAGGAGCAGTTCAACGTCGCCCTGCGCCCGCGGACGCTGGACGAGTGCATCGGCCCGCCGGAGATGATCGAGAA
>LJUF01000067.1 GCA_001303665.1 Phycisphaerae bacterium SM23_33
TTCTCTGGCTGGCGCACCCCCTTCAAACCTCCTCCGTGACCTACATCGTCCAGCGCGCCGAGTCGATGATGGGGATGTTCTTCCTGCTGACGCTGTACTGTGCCATCCGCGGCCACGGGTCAAGACGCCCGGGCTGGTGGCATGCCGCCGCCGCTGTGGCGTGCGTGCTGGGGGCGGGGGCCAAACAGGTCATCGCGGTGGCCCCGCTGATCGTTGTGCTGTACGATCGAGTGTTCCTCTTGCCCACGTTCCGGCAGGCATTCCATCGGCGGAAGTGGCTGTACGCCGGCCTGGCCGTGACCTGGGTGGTGCTGCCGGTCTTGCTCTTGATGGGGCCGCCGTTGGACGCGGCCGGCTTCGGCGTGGCCGAGTTGGGGCCGCTCAGGTACGCCGCCAGCCAGCCCGGGGTGATCGTCCATTACCTGCGGCTGGCCTTCTGGCCGGACCCGCTGCTGCTGGACTACGGCTGGCCGGCGGCCGAAAGGGTCGGCCAGGTCCTGTGGCCGGGACTGCTGGTGATCGCCTTGCTGGCGGCTACGCTCTGGGCCCTGTGGCGCCGCCCCCCCTGGGGTTTCCTGGGGATGTGGTTCTTCCTCATCCTGGCGCCCACCTCAAGCATCATGCCCATCCGCGACCTGTGCTTCGAGCACCGCATGTACCTGCCCCTGGCGGCCGTTGTCGCGGGGCTGGTGCTGGCCGGCTACCTGGCCGGCAGAGCCCTGCTGGGCCGCCTGAAGCTGCCCCCGGCAGCCCAGGGCGTGGTGGCGCTGTGCGTGGTGGCGGCGGTTACGGCCGGGCTGGGCTGGCGGACGCTGCGGCGCAACCGGGACTATCACGACGAAATCGTCATGTGGCAGGATAACGTCCGCCACCGCCAGGACAACCCGCGGGCACACTACAACCTGGGCACCGCCCTGGGCAAAGCCGGCAGGTACGCTGAGGGCGTGGTGCATCTTCGGCGGGCGGTGGAGCTGAAGCCCGACTACGCCAAGGCCCACCAGAACCTGGGCAATGCTCTGGCCAGCCTGGGCGAGCACGTTCAGGCAGTCGAGCACTACACACGATCGCTGCAGCTCAACCCGGACGACTACAAGGCGCACTACAACCTGGCCCGCTCCCTGACCGCTCTGGGGCAGACGGACCGGGCGATCGAACATTACCTCATGGCCATCAAGCGCAAGCCCGATTACTCCAAGGCCCACGGCGGGCTGGGCGTGCTGCTGCTGGGGAAGAAACGGCTGGACGATGCCATCAGACACCTCAGCATCGCCGTCCAATGCGACCCCAATGATCCGATCATCCGGTACAACCTCGGCGCGGGCCTGCTCCAGCAGGGACACGTCGATCAGGCGGCCCGGCACTTCAGGGCTGCGCTCCGGATCGACCCCGATTTCCGCGAAGCGCGAGCGGCCCTTGCTCTGTGCGAGTCGGCGGCCGCCCCCCGACCGCGGCCATGATGCCCGGCGCTGCTGGGATTCGGGCAGGCCCGAAAGGCGGGCGTTCTTGACTGCCGAGCAGCATCGCTCTACATTTGACCTGAAGGCGTGGCCGACGTGTACAGGCAGGCCGGCCCGATCCGCGCACCGGATGCAGGTTACGGCGACGCCGCGGTTTCCGGGCTTGAAGCTGCCGGCAGGCGCCGGGGGTTGCTTGATCCTCGCGCCCGTAGCTCAGATGGACAGAGCAGCGGTCTTCTAAACCGCAGGTCGCAGGTTCGAATCCTGCCGGGCGCGTTCGCCGAAACCGCGGCGCGCAGAATCGCAATGGATGGAATCAGGGGTCGGAGTCTCCGACGGGCAAGGGGGGATTGCTCACCTCGTACAGCCGCCCGTCGGCCGTCAGCACGAGCAGGTCGTCGAAACCGTCGGCGTGCATATCGGCGGCCGTCCAGGGCGTGGCCGGTGTCAGCTTGAAGGGCACGCGCTGCTGGCCGGGCGAGGTCACGGCGCTGCCGGCGTCGGGATCGACCAGGAACGCGCCCATGCCCCGATTCACCAGGAGCAGTCCGCCACCATCGGCAAGGACAAAGAGGTCAAGCCGGCGGTCTCCGTTGACGTCGATGGCGGCGGCCAGCACGTTCTTCAGCCCGTCACGGTGGGCCTTGTGGTGTGCGCCCACGGGCTTGCCGGTGAGCCGCTCGTGATCGGCCGGCGGGCCGGCGTCGGCGCCCAGGCCGTAACGAGTGACGCCGTCGCTCCGGACGACCATGACGTGGGGCCTGCCGTCGTCGCCCCAGTCTCCGAACGCCGCCGCCGATGGCGCGGCGCCGCCGTTCCACAGGGCCCTGATGGGCCGCGCCCGCCAGGGCCTGTCCGGGGCGCCCGAATTCTCGAAGGTCAGCAGCCGGCCGTCCGCCAGCAGGATGACCGCGTCGGGTTTCTTGTCGCCGGTGACGTCAGTCAGCTCGGCGGCCAGCGGCTGCGATGCAGGCGGCAGGTTCAGCGGCGTGCCGGCGGCGGTGAGCTTCTGTCCGTCATTGATCCACAGCCTGCCGCCCAGCAGCAGATCGACCCTCTGGTCGCCGTTCACATCGCCCAGGGCCCTCCACGACCCGGCGGCCTTCGCCAGGCCCCACGCGGCGGTCGCGTCCTCAAAGCCGGCGCCGGCCGCAAGGAAAAGCCGCACGCCCCCGGCCGTGCCGATGAGCAGGTCGAGCTTCTTATCGCCGTTCAGATCGGCGGCGGACAGGAAGGTCGGGTTTGCGACATCCAGTTTTGCCAGCTCCAGGACGCCTGCGCGAAACGCCTCCAGCTCCAGCTTGTCCAGCAGGGCGGGCTTGCCCGCCTTCAACTGGCGGACGACGCGGGCCAGGCCGGCGGTCCGGCCCGGGAAGCTCTGCTTGAGGTCGTGCAACTGCACGGTGCGCCACGCCGTCGGACTGACGTTGGGGATGGGCTCGGCCAGCAGCCAGGTGTCGGCCAGATGCAGCACGGCCGCCGGCTTGCCGCCGTCCTGGCCGGTGAAGATCACCAGCGACCCGCCGGCGGCGACCTCCTTGATCAGCTCCGCCGGCGCGGCGAGCTGAACCCGCAGCCGGTCGCCGTCCAACTTCCCTTTCAGCGTCTCCTCCACTTGCACGTCGATCACGCGGTTGTCGGGGTTCACGCGGAGGACCGTGCCGACCGCCACGACCTGGGCCGTGTCGTAGATCTTACAGACCGGTATGTCCACTCTGATGATGGCGACGGCAGGAACCGCCCACGTCAGCAGCAGCACGGCGAGCACCGATCCCAGAAGAGCGGGTGGCAGCCTCATCAACGTATCCCTTGTCTGGCCGTGACGCCTGATCCCCGGCCGCTTTCCTTCCGTTCATTGCGTCACGTGCGTCCGGGAATCTCCGCTTCTGTCCCGCCACAGCTTAAACACCGGAGCGTCTGGTCGGTGTTCGATATACCATACGGAACCGATCGCCTGAAAAGACCCGGAGACGGAGATGAGATGGGCGTTTTCTGTTGCCGACAGCACCTTGTGGGCCCTGGTGGCGGTGCTGGGGGCCTTGCCCGCCGGCGGACTGGCCCAGCAGCCCGGCCCGGAGGACGCGGCGCTGGCGCTGCTCAACGGCGCCCGGCTGGCCTATAACGAGGGCAAGTGCGACCTGGCCGCGGAGCGCTTCCGCGAATTCCTCAAGCTTTACGGCGGACACAAGCAAGCCCCTTCGGCCCACTACGGTTTGGGGCTGTCGCTGCTGGAGGCGCCGCAGAAGGATTACGCCGGCGCCATCCAGTCGCTTCAGCAGGTCGTCGGCCGGGGCGATTTCCCCGATCGGCCGCTCGCCCTGTACTACATGGGCGCGGCCCAGCGCGGCGCCGGCGAGCAGGCCCTGGGCCAGGCGGCGGCCAAGCCGAACGAGGCGCCGCAGCACGGCACCGCGGCCATGCAGAATTTCACCCAGGCCGCACAGAGCTTCGCTGCGGCGGCGGCCGCATTTGCCGCGCGGGCGACGACGAAGCCGCCCACTCCCCCCGCCGCGCCGCCGGCCGACCTGGAATGGGCGGCCCGGGCGGGCTGCGACCATGCCGAGATGCTGCTGCGGCTCAGCAAGTTCAAGGAAGCGGCCAGCCTGGCCGAGGCCTTCCTTGCCGATCACGCGATGACCAAGAGCGGCTGCCGCGACCTGGCGCGGTACCACCTCGGCTACGCCCATTTTGCGATGAAGGATTACCTGGCGGCGGGTCGGGCTTTGAGCCAACTGGCTCCTTTCCAGCAGGACTTCGGCCTGCACGCCCGTTACCTGCTGGCCCGCACGCACCATCTGGCGGAGGAGCGGCCCGAGGCCGCCGCCCAGTACGAGGCGGTGCTGGCCGGTTACGAACAGCGCAAGAAGGCGGCCCAGGAGGCCTTGAAGAATCCCGCCGCCCTCAAGCCGCCGCAGAGGGCGTCCTTCGAGGCCCTGGTCAACAGTCCGCCGCCGGATTACATCCTCCGGGCGTCGTTCTACGCGGCGCTGCTTCTGGCGGAGCAGGGCCAGTACGCCGACGCCCTGGTGGGTTTCTCCGCCCTGATCCAGAAGTATCCCAAGTCTCCGCTGGTGCCGGAGGCGCAGCTGCGGCAGGGCTACTGCCAGATGGAGCTGAGGAACTTCCCGGAGGCGATCAAGGCCTTACAGCCCCTGTGCCAGCATCCGCAGTTGTCGGACCGGGCGCTGTGGTGGCTGGGCCGGTCACAGATCGCCGCCGCCGACCCCAAGAACGCGCAGGCGTATGCCCAGGCGCTGGCCGCCGCCATGAACAGCATCCGGGCCGCGGCCGACCGCGCCGCCCAATTGGCCCCCTCCGACCCGCAGGCCAAGCTTCGGCGGGGCGACATCCTGATGCAGCTGGCGGACACCCAGCAGCTGGCCGGGCAGAACAAGGAAGCCGCCGCCACCTACCAGCTCGTGCTCACCGAAAAGGGCAACCCCGACCGGGCGGAAGAGGCCATGCAGCGGCAAGTGACGGCGCTGCACCTGGCCGGCCAGTACAAGGAATCCGACGCCCTCTGCCAGCAGTTCGAGAAGACCTACCCCAACAGCACGCTGTTGCCGGCGGTCCTGTTTCGCGGGGCGGAGGGCGCCTACCTGACCGCGACGGCCGCGGCCAGGAACCCCAACCTGCCGAACCGCCAGAACGAGCTGCGGCGCCTGTTCGGCGAGGCGATCAGTCGTTACCAGCGGGTGATCCAGGAGTATCCCGAGTTCGCATACGCAAACCTGGCGCGGTACGGCATGGCCGCGGCCCATTACCGGCTGGGGCAGTACGCGGATGCCAGGGCGATCCTGGCCCGGATTCCGGAGGCCGATCGCACCGGCGAGCTGGCTGCCGTCGGCTACCTGCTGGCCGATTGCCTCATCCGCACCTTGCCCGACGAGGCCGGCGACGCACTCCAGGCCGCCCGGCTGGCCCAGCAGGCCCGGCAGGCCGCCAAGCTGCTGGAGAGCTTCCTCGCCGCCCAGCCCAACAGCCCCCAGGCGCCCGACGCCCTGCTCAAGCTCGGCCATTGCTGCCAGCGCATCGCCGCCGTGCTGGCCGGTCCTGCCCAGCAGCAGGAGATGCTCACCGCCGCCAAGGCCGCCTACGACCGCTTTCTACAACAGTTCGGCAAGGACCCGTCGCTCCCGGCGGCCGTGTTTGAACGAGCGAAATGCCTGGCCCTGCTGGGCGACGCCAACGGGGCCAGCGGCGAGCTGAACCGCTTCCGGGCCGATCCGCTCAGGCTCTCGCCCGTCGCCCCCCTGGCCCTGCTGCGGCTTTCGGCCCTGCTGCGGGCACAGAACAGGCCGGCCGACGCCGCCGCCGTGCTGGCCCAGTGCCGCAGTTGGCACGAGGCGGAGTTGCTGAAAGACCCGGCCCGCAGCGATTGGGTTCCGCTGCTGCAATACGAGCATGCCCTGGCGGTCAAGGAATCGGGCAAGCTGCCGGAGGCCAGGACCATGTTGGAGGCGTTGGCCAAGCAGTTCCCGGCGCACCCGCAGGCGGTCAACGCCCTGTGGCGGGCGGGTGAGTGTCGCCGTGAAGAGCTGACGGCCCAGTTGGGCGCGGCCCGGGCGGCAGCGGCCAACCCGGCCGCCAACCCCCAGCAGGCGGCGGCCGCGAAGCAGGCGATGGAACAGGGCCTGCGAGAGCTGCGGCAAACGATCGACGGCCTTGAACTTCAGGCCGACGGGCTGGGCAGGAGGGCCCCCGGGTCGGAACAGCACCTCCACATGCTGTACGAGGTGGCCTGGTGCTACCGCGTCCTGGCCCAGGCCCAGATCGAGGCGGCCAGGCACGAACTCCAGCAGCAGGCGCTGGAAGAGGTGCGGGGCAGGCTGGCCAAGCAGCGGCCGCCGGGTGAGCCCGCGCCGGCCCTGCTGGCGCCGGAGGTGCCGCTGTCGGCGATCTCGATGCGGCTGGCGGAAAGGGCGGCCCGTGACCAGTACAAGCGCCTCATCGCCGCCGCGGCCGCCCACAGCGCCCCTTCGGGTGAGCCGCCGCTGGCGATCCAGGCCCGCTTCGAACTGGCCGAGATGCTCGCCCAGCGCGACGAGCACGACGCCGCGCTGGCACTGCTGGCCCAGGGGCTGGAAAAGAATCCCCCGCTGGAGCTGGGCGAGCGGATCAGGCTGCGAATGGGCTGCTGCTTCCTGGCCAAGCAGGATGCCAAGTCGGCGCTGGCCCACGTGCTGGCGCTTGCCCGCAGCGTCGGCAGCCCCCTGAACGAGGAGGCGCGCTACCTGGCCGGTGAAGCCTACATCCTTCAGCAGGACTGGGCCAACGCCGTCAAGGAGCTGCTGCCCTTCCGCGATCAGGGGCCATTGCAGAACGTGGCCGGCATCAGCGACCGGGCCCTGCTGCAGCTGGGGCACGCTTACGCCCAGGCGGGGCAATGGGACGCCGCCCGCCACACGCTCAACGTACTCGTGCAGCGGTTCCCGCAGAGCCCGTGGGTCGGCCAGGCCCACTACGGCATCGGCTGGTCGTGGCAGAGCCAGCAGCAGCACGACCAGGCCGTCAGTGCCTACGCCCAGGTGACGCGGCAGACCGCGGCCGAGGTGGCCGCCAGGGCGCAGCTCCAGATCGGCCTGTGCCGGCTGGAACAGAAGCGCTATCCCGAAGCGGTCAACGCCCTGCTGGCCGTGCCGCTTACGTATGATTACCCCGAGTGCAGCGCGGCGGCATGGTGCGAGGCGGCGCGGGCCTACCTGGCCATGAACCAACCCGCCGAGGCGGCGAAGCTGCTGCAGCGCGTGATGAAGGACCACCCCGGGAGCCGCTGGGCCCAGCTAGCCCAGCAGCGGCTGGCAGAGATAGAGCAGGCGCCGCGGCTGAAGGCCGGAAAGACATGAAACACACGAAGCGGTTCAACCTCTGGCGGCCGGGCATCAGCCCGAACCCTGTGGCATGTGCCTGCGCCGTGGTAACGCTGCTGCTGGGGAGCGAGGCCGCCCGGGGCTACGTTGAGGCCCCTTACACCCTGGGCAAGATCATCGGGGACTCAACCAACATCCTGCTGCTGCGGGTCGAGCAGGTGGACAAGAGCAGGAACCTCATCGTGTACCGCAAGGTCCGCGACATCAAAGGGACCCATCCGGGCGAGACGGTGAAGCATAACATCGGCCAGGGAGGCTTCCATCCGCGCGAGTGGCAGAACATCATGGCCTGGGCCGAAGCGGGCCAGACCGCCCTGTTCTTCCACAACGGCGGCGCCGGCGAGGTGTGCATCAGGAACTATTGGTATCAATGCTACCCCGGCGACTGGTGGCGGATGAGCCACGCCGAGCCCTACCTGCTGCGCACCTTCGCCGGCGGACCCGAAAAGCTGGCCTCCCTGGTCGCGGCCATGCTCACCGGCCAGGACGTCGTCGTCCCCTGCATGGTGGACGGGGACAAGAACGCCCTCCAGCTCCGCGCCGCCCGATTGCAGCGAATGAGGGCCAGCCTGAAGCTGCTGGACTACAATCCCAAGCGGGACTTCGTCGGCTGGGGCGTTGAGGAGTTCCGCCCGATCGCCGGGATGCCCGGCTTCACGCACTACGCCCCCCTGAGCCGCGTGGGGCTGGGGGCCGGCGACGTCGCGGCCACCGACCTGGACGGCGACGGCAAGCCCGACTTCTGCCTGCTCGGTGCCGGCCGGCTGGTGCTGCTTCAGAACGCCGGCGGGGCGCTCAACGAACTGCCGCTGGGATTGGACGGCGGGGCCCGCGCCGCCGCCTGGGCCGACTGCAATGGCGACGGCAGGCCTGACCTGCTGCTGGCCACGCCGGCCGGGGCCAAACTGTTCGCCAACCAAGGCAAGATCATCAACGACGTGAGCGCCTGCCTGCCGCGACAGGCCTACCACAACCTCACCGCCGCAGCCTGGATCGACTACGACGGCGACGCCCGGCCGGACATCCTGCTGGCCGACGGGTTCAGCGGCCTGCGGCTGTACCGCAACGGCGGCCCCGCCCCGCCCGCGCCGCCGGGCAAGACAGGCGTTGCCGGCACCCAGCTCTTCGAGGACGTGTCGGAGAAGGTGGGTCTGGGCGCCAAGGGCGTCGGCGGGAACTTAAAGGGAGACCACCTGGCGGTGGCCGACGTGAACGGCGACGGCCGCCCGGACTTCCTGTACAGCGCCGGCACGGGCCTGCTCGTCATCAACACGCCCCGGGGATTCGTCCCGGCCAATCGCTCCGGCATCTCCTATCAGGCCGGCGGCGTCGCCCCCGCCTTCGGAGATTTCGACGGCGACAAGCGCCCCGACCTGTTCGTACCCCAGCAAGGCCAGTGCAGGCTTTTCCGGAACAACGGCAAGGGGCTTTTCTCCGACGCAGCCGCCAAGGCCGGCGCGCTGGCCCGGCCGGCAGGGCACGCCACGTGCGCGGTGTGGGCCGACTTCAACAATCGCGGCCGCCTGGACCTTCTCGTGGGCTGCCTGAGGGGGCCCAACCGCTACTTCCGCAACAATGGCGACGGCACCTTCACCGACGCCAGCCGGGAGATCGGCTTTCACCAGCGGATCTTCAACACCCGCGGCCTGTGCGTGCTGGACATCAACAGCGATGGTGTTCCGGACGTCGTGCTCAACAATGAAGGCCAGGAATCGGCGATCCTGCTGGGCAATCCGGCTCGCGTGAGCCCGCCGAAGCCGGCGCAGCTGGCCAGCGCGGCGCCGAATGAATAGACCACCCCCATGGCAGGACAAACCAGAGAAAAGGCTCCCAGGACCGCTCGTAGCGCTTCCCAGGTCGCGGCGGCCGCGGCGATGCTGCTGGTGTTGTCCTCGATGGGGTCGTCCGACTGGCTCACCCATCGAGGCAACCCCGGCCACACGGGCAACCTGGATGATCAGCCCGGCCCCAAGACGCCAGCGGTCCTTTGGGCCTACAAGTCGCGGGAGCACTTCGTCGCCTCCCCGGTTCCCGGCGTCAAGGCGGTGTACGTCTCCGGCCTGGGGGCCTTCAACACCGGCGTCTTTCACTGCATCGCGCCCGAGCCCGACGCGCCCCGGCGCCTGCTGTGGTCCAAGGCCGCCCCCTACCTGAAGCGCCCGTCGGTGTGCGCGCCGGCGCTGGCCGACGGCCTGGTGGTCTTCGGAGACGGCATGCACCAGACCGACGGGGCGGTGCTGTATTGCCTCCAGGCCGACGGCGGCCGCGGCGCCTGGCAGCTCCCGCTGCCCGGCAAGGACATCCGTCTGGAGTGCTCCCCCACCATCGAAAGAGGCCGAGTCTACATCGGCGGCGGCGGCGCGGGCGTCCTGTGCGTGAACCTCAAGCGCGTGAGCCTGGAGGGGAAGGAACTGGACCTGGCCGCCGCGGCCGCGATGGTGGAACAGCGCTGGACGGAGCTGCTGGCCAGGTATGAACAGGAAAAGAAGAAGGACCCGCAGTTCGCTATCCCGCCCAGCGAAGAGTCGCTGCCCAAACCCGCCCCCAGGCTGCTCTGGCAGAAGGGGCAAGACAACTGGTACGTGGGCTCTCCGGTCGCCGTCAGCGGGGATCGCCTGCTGGTCGCCTCGGAGTATCTCGACGACGAGAAGATCGGCAGGCGCTGCATCTTGTGCCTCCAGGCCGGCGACGGCAGCCTGCTGTGGGAAACGCCCCTCCAGATGGATCCGTGGGCCGGAGCGACCGTCGCCGGCGACCTCGTCCTGGTCGGGTGCAGCAGCATCCGCTTCGATGCCACGAAGATCAGCCAGGCCAGGGGCGAGGTCGTGGCCATGGACCTGGCCAGCGGGCAGGTCAAGTGGCGCAAGCCCGTTCCCGGGGGCGTCCTCTCGTCCATCGCCGTGAAGAACGACTTGGCCCTGTTCACGGCCACCGACGGCAAGGTCCGGGCGTGGGACCCCGTCACCGGCGAGCAGAAGTGGATCTACGATGGCGCGAATCCGTTCTTCGCCGGCCCGGCGGTCGCCGGCGGCGTGGTGTACGCCGCCGATCTCAAGGCCGTCCTCCACGCCGTCAGCCTCGCCGACGGCAAGAAACAATGGACCTTCGACACCACTACCGACGCGGCCACCGGGTCGCCGGGCATGGTCTTCGGTTCGCCCATCGTGGACGGCGGGCGGATCTACCTTGCCACCTGCAACCTGGAGGGCCAGGCCGCCGGGCAGCCCTCTGTTGTCCTGTGCATTTCGGACAAATCCGCCGCCGGCGGGGTTGAGCCCGCGCCGGCAGTCGCCGTGGACAGGGCCGGGCGAACCATCACCCTGCCCTGCCGGATTGCCCCCCGCAAGCTGCCCACGCTGAAGGAGGTTTACCCCATCGAGGTGATTGCCTCGTACCCGCACCCGCGCGGGCAGAAGGCCCACGAGACGGTGGTCACCTTCGAGGCCAGGCCCAGCGACGTGCACAAGGCCCTGGAAGAGCTCGGCCTGAAGCCCGGCAAGCCAGCCAAAGGCCTGGAAGGCGCCGCCAGCGGCCCGGAGGTCAGGATTCTCCTGCAGCTTCCGGGGGTCCACAGGCCGCGCGTCGTGTCCGTCGAAAGCTGCCTCGTGGACAGCGGCACCGGCAAGCCCATGCCGCCGCTGAAGTGGTTCTTCACCGGCTCGGCCTGGAAGCAGCCTGACCCCGACAAGCCGAACAAGGTCTACGCCGCCGACCTCAGCGGCACCTTGATCGCCGTGTTTCCGGTGACGGATGAGACCGTCCTCCAGAGCAACCTGACCATGGCCGAGGAAGTGCTGCTGAAGCTGGCGACGAACAAGAACCTGCTGCCCGAGGAAGGCACGGCGGCGGAGCTGATCATTGAGGTGAAGCCCAGCCCGGCGCCCGTTGATGAGGCGGCCCGCCCGGCTTTCACGTTCACCCCCCTGGACCCCTTCGCCGACGCCCCGCAGCCATGGCGATCGTCCACCCTGGTTCCCGTGCCGGGCGGATGGTGGCTGCCGCCTGCCGACGTGTTCGACAAGCCGCGGCTTCTGTCTTCGGACCGGCAGCCCCCTGCGGGCGAGCGTTCCACTGTGGATTTTCCGGCGCTTTGGCCCGGTTCCAACCCGG
>LJUF01000001.1 GCA_001303665.1 Phycisphaerae bacterium SM23_33
GTTGAAGTAGTTGTTGACGGTACGGCTGACGTTGGACGCCGCGCCGACGGCGGCCATGGCCGGCAGCCCCGCGCTGCCGCCGATGCCCAGGGCCATGCCCTCCATCATGTTCTTGCCGATGTCCATGAAGACGCCAGACGGGGAAAAAATGTCAAGCGCGTCCTTGGCTTCATCGAGAATGGACTGGATCGTCCGCCGGATGCTGTCAACGATGTCCTGCACCTTGGACTCGATGCCTGATTTCAGCCCATCCATAATGGATTGCCCCAAGCCGTAAAGCTCGTCGCCCAGGCCCGAAACGGCCTCGATCACTTTGGCCACCAAGTCCGCAAACAGGCCGAGGATAGTGTCTATCCCCGTGGAAATGGCCGAGGCCATCAGGTCCATCATCTCTGGCACGATGGAACCGCCGACCAGGGCCTCCTTCAGGTTGGTGAAGAAGGCGATTACGCTGGAGATGAAGCCAGAGACGGCGGCGATGAGCGTGCCGAAGGACAAATTGAATAGATTGATGATCCCCTCGAAGAGAGCTGTTACCAATCCGATCAGGCCCTCTTTCCACGCTTCCCAACCAGCCATGATCAAGTCCAAATCCCCACTGAAAATGCCCTTGACGATGGCCATCGCCCCGCCGACGAGCTGGCAGATGGACTCCAGGCCCAGCATGAACGTGTCGGCTATGTCGGAAAGCGTGGCCGTCACATGCTCGGCCACGCTGGCGATGGCCGTGATGATGCCAGTCAAAGCGCCGATGATTCCCAGGATGGCCCCGCCGATGACGATGGCTACTATTTCGATAGCTTGTCCAATGGCAGACCACACATCGCCCCAGTCAAGGCCCAGCTTGCCCAACGCTTCCGTTAAGTTGGAGAAAGCTGCTTGCAGCGAAGGCCATACCTGATCAACGACAACGTCTCGAATAGCCAACACGATGGGTTCTATGATTCCCCATGCGGTTTGGAAAGCGGCGGGCATCTCGCCGCTCAAGAGTGCCGTCAATTTCTCGATGGCGACGGGCAAGTTCTCGCCCAGCCATTGCCCAGCGACTTGCGCCCATTCCACCAACTGCGGCCCGTATTCCTGGGCCAGTTTACCCAACGGCTCCATCAAGGCTTGCAGGGCGGGCAGCATGGCGATGCCGATTTGATCCTTGGTGTTCTGCAATTGCGCCCTGAGTTGCGCCATCTGCTCGGCGGCGGTCAGGGTGCCCCCGCCGAATTCGTCCACCATGCGCTTGCCCGCCTCGACGGTCGCGTTGAGCAAGGCGATGGATTTCTCCTCGGCGGTCAGCTCCTCGACGCTCTTGCCGAGCTGGGCGGCCATGGCCTCGTTGGCCTCGCCCAGCTTCAGGACCAGGCCGGTGTTGTCGATCAGCATGGGCGAGCCGCGCTTGACGCCGGTCACGAGCGACTGGAAGAGGAAATCCACGTCCTGCCCGGTAGCGCGGGCGGCGGCCCTGGCGATCTCCAGCAAGGCGGGCATTTCCTTGCCGAAAGCCTGGCCCAGTTCCTCGCCCGCCCCGGTCAGGGCCACGTTCGCCTTGCGCATCAACTCGAAGTCGCTGATGGTGCCCGCCGACGCCTCGCGCAGGTCGTCCAGCGATAGGCCGACGCGCTCGGCCATCTTGTCGAAGGCGATACCGATGCCCTCCAGCGGCGCGGCGTCGACGGCCAGCTTGAGCAGGCCCGCGCCGATGGCCGCCGTCGCCGCCACTACCGCCGTGGCTGCTGTGGCGGCAATCGTGCCCAGCCCGGTCAGCGCCTTGCCCACGCCGCCCAGCACCTTCGTGCTGTTGTCCTCGGCGTTGATTACTATTTCGATGACGTTCTTAGAGGCCACCTGAAAGCTTCCTTCTGTACAGCGCCGCCCGCGCTTCCATTTCCTGGCAGCGCAAGTCGCACAGCATCTCGAAAAGGTGCTTGCCGCGTTCTTGCGCCAACTGGGACGGCGTGCAACCGTACATCATGCGCAACCGGTAACGCAGATATTCCGGGGGCGGCTGGCCCGTGCCCGTCCACAGGTGCACGGCCAGCCGCGTTTCTAGTTTTTTCCGCCGACCTCCGGGTTGGTCTCCGCTTTGACGGCCTCGTTGATGGCTTCGGCCAGGGCTTTCAACTGCGTGCCCCGGTAGCCCTTGCCGCGCACGCCGCCCACGACCAGGCGGTCGAGCACGTCCAGGTACTCGCGCATGGTCACGCCGCCCACCCTGGACATGTCCAAGATCTCCAGGTCGTCCAGCTCGAACTGGTCGAGGTCCACGGCGACCTTGATGTCTTCTGCCACGTACCGACCTCCTACGAAGCGACGACGGCCGTCGAGGTGCTGGCCACCTTGACCGTGAACCCGGCCATGATGGGGCCGCCCGCCGAGGCGTCCATGGGCGGGTAGGTGAAACTGACCAGGATGCCCGCGCCGGTGGTGATCCGGTCGTCCCCCGCCGACCCGCCCTTGGGCGACCAGCGCAGGCAGAAGCCGCCGCCGCAGCCCGTCGCCTCGAAAGCGGCGCGGACGAGGTCATAGGCCTCGACGTTGACCTCGGTGTACACGATGGCGGCCACCAGTTCCATCGGCTCCCTCTTGCCGCCGGCGATGAGGGCCGTGTCGCCGTCCAGCGTGTACGCCTCGCCGCTCATGCGGGCCTGCTCCGTCCCGCCCAGGCTCTGCGCCTCGCCGCTGATGTCGGTCCAGGTGACGCAACTGTCGGTGCTGATCTCCAATTTGCCGCAAGCCAGCGGCACTTGTCCCGTTGTCTGTGCCATTTTTTGCCTCCTAACTGGGATCGCTTAACGATCCGTTCATTTCCTGCTTTTGCCCGGCCCCGCGCGGACCCACTTTTCGGCCTCGGTTTTCCACTTGGCGACGGTCGAAGTCCGCTTGTAGTTGAAAAGCTCGCGGACTTTGTCGTCGTCCGCCTCCAGAAAGTCCCGCACGGTCACCACGCCGATCTCCCTCAGCTTTTCCGCCCGCGCCTCCCAGCCTGGCAGTTCCGAGAGCGGCGGCGGACGCACTTCGGAGATGGCCCTGACCTTCACCAATGCCGCCAGGACGCGGGACTCGAAGCGGTCGCCGCTCACGATGTCGCCCGGCTGGTGGCCGGTAGTCAGTGATTTGAGAACCCGGTAGAGTGCCATGTCAGTCCCTCCTCACGTCTGCGTGCCCGCCCGGACGACGATGACGAAGCGCGCGCCCATGTACTTCACGCCGCCGTACTCGAAGACGACGCGCCGCCAGGACCAGCGGAAGCTGGTCACGCAGGCCAGCCCGAACAGCGGGTAACTCAGGTTGTCTAGGATGTCCTCCGTCTCGTTGGCCACGTCCACGCACTTCTTCATGTCCTCGGCGATGTGGGACCGCTGGCGGGCGTAGATGTCGGCGTGGACGGTGTATTCCTTGACGCTGTGCTTGCCGCTCAAGGTCACGCGGTCGGTCTCGCCCGTCCAGTCCGTGCCGGTGTTCTCCTCCGGGTAGACCTGCAGTAGCGGGTAGTCGTGGATGCCCTCGGTCAGCTCGTCGTAGGTCTGCGAGCGCACCAGGGAAGCGGCGTCGTCCATTATGCCCTCTATGGCGTCCAGCAATGCGTCCAGCGTGTAAACGGCCATGTCATTTCACCACGATTTTGTTGACGACCCTGCCCAGCAGGTCGAAGATGCGGTTCGCGTTGTCCTTGAGCGCCCGTTCCAAGTATTTCTTGCCGGGAACTTTCGTGCCCTTCGCAGTCGTCCATCCTAATTCTTGGAATGGAGCATAAACCACGTTGCTGCCCACTACGCCTTGCACCGTGTTGCTTTGCTGCCTGACCTCCGGCGTGATGCTGGCCCTGAGCCGCCCCGTATCCACCGGCGCGTTGATCTTGGCATGGCGTTCAACGAGCAGCGTCGCGTCCCTCATGCCCTGCAGGAACGCGCCGCCTTGCAGGTCGCTGACGATCTGCTCCATTTTGGCTTGCACCTTTTCCATTCCCCGGACTTCTACGGTTACGTCGGTCATTTGACAAGATTTCCAATTGATACTATAATATCTTCATTAAGCGGTAGAGAGCCTAGCCCTCCCGGGGTGGTAGAGTTGGAGGGGCGTGCCCCACATTAACCTGCGTAGCGTCTCCCGGTGGGGTTGGTCGGAGACCCAAGCCACCCGCTAGGCTCTTTGCCGCTTAATAGTTTCTATCACCGCCTACCTATCGTCGGTCATTTGACAACCTAGAACATTTGTGTTATACTATGTTTGGTTGGCAAGCGATTCGCGCTCGATAGGCGGTTTTCTTTATGCCCCCAATCTGCTAGAGTTGCGGTGCTTGCCAACCAACAAGAACCGCCAGCGGAGCGGGGGCACTTTTTTCAGGGCGAGACCTGGCGAAGCGAGGCGCGGCATGGCGAGACGAGACGAGGCCTGTCCCGGCTTGCCCGGTCCTGGCAGGGCGTGGTTGATCGAGGCAAGGCAAGGATTATCATAGAAAGGAATGCAGTCATGTGAAATCACCTAGAAATGGATGGCGCGAAGCCGTCCTGGAACGGGACAATTTTGAATGTCAACTCTCAAAGTTGTTCGGCATAGCTGAGTTGACTGGCGTGCCCTGTTCGGAGGCGTTGCAGGCACATCACAAGACCTATGAACGATATGGTCAGGAACGCCCGGAAGATGGAATATGTGTTTGTGAAAGGTGCCATGACATCCTAACCGATGCGATAAGGCGCACACGCTATTCAGCGAGAAATGCGCAATTCAAATGGGAACGAGATGTCGAAATGGTTACACCGAAACCAAGAAAGGATAAGGACAGTGAAAAAGCTACATTTTACCATCGTGGGCGAAGCCCCATTACTGATGCACAACGGGCGGCTGGCCGACAGGGACGACCCGTACAGCCGCAAGATGAGCGAGATCTCCAGCAAGAGGAGCAAAACCGACGCCGATTACGAAGAACTAGCCAGGATGGAGTTCTTGGGCGGCCTCTACCTAGACGAGAATGAACAACCTTGTATCCCCGGTTACGTCTTCGAGGCGTGTATCATTGGCAAGGGTGGCGCTGCCAGAAAGGAACGGATGGGCAAGGAAGCTGCTGCCGCTGTTTGGGTATTGGATGATGCGCCCTTGGAATATGATGGACCGCGTGATCCCCAAGAACTTTGGCAGGACAAACGCTTCATATCGCAGTCTCTTGTCAGGGTGCAACGGAATACCGTCAAGCGCACCCGTCCCCGCTTCAAGGAATGGCAGGCCAATGTCACGGTCGAGTTCAACGAGAACTTGGTTGACGAGACCGATGTCCGCCGTTGGATTGAAGTCGCTGGTGAGCAAGTCGGCCTGATGGACTGGCGGCCTCGCTTCGGGCGGTTCCGCGTTGAATGGGACGGGCACAAATAACAGCATGGCCTGGCGAGACCTGACGAGACTGGACGAGGTCGGACCTGACGAGACTTGATGGGGTGGGGCAAGGCAAGGGTGCTCTCAATTGTTAATGTACAAGGCGAGGCGCGGTTGGTCCTGGCATGTTCAGGCGCGGCGCGACCGGGTTGTGTTAGGCAAGGTAGAGCTTGGCATGGAAAAGGGCTGGCTGAAAAAAGTCAGCCCTTTATCATCTCCTACCAACCGTTGGTTTAACATAACGCCCATCTATGAGCAACCTTCTTATGTCAGGGTCTAAAGATTGGCGATATAGTAAAGTTCCCAACTCACTTGAAGCTAAGACATCAGACATAGCGCTTTGGAAACGTTTATACCACCTGCTCGACTGCATCAGCGCCGCTTCCTTGATGTCGTAAGGCACGCTGGCCGCGAAGCCCCACCTGGCCGTGATGCGGCAAGTCGGCGCGCCCCTGCTCACGTCCGTCAGCGGCCTGAACCCGCCCTTTGAGGTGTACTTCCCCGAAGTGAAAACCGAATAATCCCCCGTCGGGTCCACCATGACCATGTCGTAAGGCGTGCTGTTGAAGTCCGGCGCCTGCGGGTCGCCGGAGCAGGCGATCCAGTCCGCCGCGGCCCAGGCTTCGTAGTCGTCGTCGGCGGCCGAGTCTTTCACCTCGACCAGGGTGACGGACACGCACTCGTCGATGTAGAGGTACGGCCTGCCCGTCCCGGCGTAGATGCGGGCGCTGGCCGTCGCGTCGGCCTCGAAACCGTCTGGCCGGTTGCAGGCGCGGTTGATGTTGCGCTCCGCCGCCGCGATGAGCGCCGTCAGCGTGGCGTCGTCCGCCGCGCTGGTCTTGTCTATGCGGGCGCGTAGCTCGACTGCTGTGGCGTACGCCATGTCGTGTCCCTCCTAGCGGTGCTCCCCGTACCACTGCACCGTCTTGCGCAGGCCCTCCAGCAAGGGCGTCCTGGCCTCCCACCCGATGGCGGCCTTGGCCCGGCTGGAGTCCAGCACGCGCCGGGGCTGGCCGTCCGGCCTGGACGTGTCCCATTTCACGCCGCCCTCGAAGCCCGTCGCGCCCTGGACGTAGTGGACGAGGGCGTCGATGCGCACCTCCTGCCCGCTGCCCAAATTCAGGGGCTCCGGCCTGTCGTACCTCTCGGCGGCCAGCACCAGCCCCTCGGCGGCGTCTTCGACGTACAAAAAGTCCCGTGACGGCTTGCCCGTGCCCCACACGACGATGTGGTCCTCGCCCCGCTCCCTGGCCTCGACGCACTTGCGGACGAGCGCCGGGACGACGTGGCTGGTCTCCAGGTCGAAGTTGTCGCGCGGCCCGTACAGGTTCGTCGGCAACAGGTATATGCCGTTCATGCCATACTGCTCCCGGTACGCCTGCAATTGCACCAGGAGCATCTTCTTGGCCAGTCCGTAAGGGGCGTTGGTCGGGTCGGGGTAGCCGGACCACAACGCTTCTTCCCTCTGTTTGTACTCAGCCCGCGGATAAGCACAAACTGTCCCAACTTGGACGAACTTCTCGACGCCGTTCAGCCGGGCCTGCTCGACGAGCTGGATGCCCATGACGGCGTTCTCGTAAAACAACGTGCCGGGAGACTCTTTATTCAGCCCAATGCCACCCACTACCGCCGCCAGGTGGAACAGCACGTCCACCGGTCCCGCGTCCAGGAACATCTCAGAGACGCCCGACGGGTAACGCAGGTCGTACCGCGCCGACCGGGGCACGAAGGGCTCGCAGCCCTCCGCCTTCAGCCTGTCGCAGAGGTGGGAACCAAGGAACCCTGCCCCACCCGTCACGACGACGTTTTTGCCTCTCCAGTCCATCGAAATACCCCCAGCCTCGGATGCACCTCAATCGGTTTCCCCAGGAGCTCGTTGGCCGCCTGGGAAACGCCTATCTGCCCCTCGTCCTCCCCCGTGTAGTCGTGCAGGCAAACGTAGCCCTCGACGTGCGGCAGCCAGGCCAGCAGGTCGGCCTTGACTTTGTCGTAGAAGTGAGAGGCGTCGTGGAACAGCAGGCTCACCTTCGGCCCCCGCCAGTCCAGCCCCGCCCGCGTCGAGTCGCTCTTGACGATCCTGACCCATTGGCCCAGGCCCAGGCGCTCGACGTTGGCCTTGGTCGAGTCGAAGTCGGGCGTCACGTAGCCGGGGTTGGCCGGGTCGAAGTCGTCCACGCCGTAGACGACCTTGTCCGTGCCCTGGCAGGCCAGGGCCAGGGCGCACAGGCTGCGCCCCTGGCAGACGCCCAGCTCCACGACGACCGCGCCGCCCGGCAGGGCGGCCACCAGGCGCTGCAAGTATCCCAGTTCCAGGCCCATCGTCTGGCCGCTGACCGACTCCCAAGCATCAGGATGTTGCACCGGCCTTCCTCCAAAACGTCGCTTGCCAAGGGTAATCGTTGTACGGCCCCGGCCCGAAGAAGCAGCGTTCCCCCCAACCGGATACGTCGAAATGCTCCAAGTAATAAGCCCGATCCGAGTTGTCCAATACCAGCCAGCCGCCCGGTTTGACCTTGGCCTTGGCGTGGCGCAGGCACGACGGCCTGGCCCTGCCGTCCACGAAGACCAGGTCGAACGGCTCGAAATCGTCTATGGCCGAGGCGTAGCGCCTGAAATTCTTGCCCGGATAGGATTCGCTGTAATAATGCTCCGGCTTGGCGGGGTCCGTCCCCAACTCGCCGTCTTCGGGAGGGATGAAAAGAGCCGTGACGTTTTCCAGGTCGGGCTGAAGCTCCCCGTGCTCGTGCTCGACGGTGACCACCGAAGCTACCCTCTCGGCGAAATAGACGGTGCTGCCGCCGGAGCCCCACTCGAAGACGCGCATGTCCGGCGTCAAAATGCTGTCCAAGAACTCTTGGGCGACGTAAGGAATCCAAGGAACGGCCATCACGCCTTCTCGAAAATGTACGTCGCTTGGGGATGCTCCGTCCAATACTCCCGCCAAACCGCGCTCAACCCCCGCTCCTCGTAGAAGTTCAGCAGTTCCCGCTCATTGTGGACGTGGGTGTACGTCGGCTGGCCGGGGTAGCCGGTCGTGTCGTTGCGCACGGTCGGCCCCCCGTGGACGCGGACGCGGTGCAAGACGAGCTTGCCTGTCAGTGTTTGACATAATGCCTCACTACCCCTGGCCCAATCGTCCATGACCTCTATGAGACTGGAGGCCAGCACCACGTCGTGTCCGGCGTAGTCGTGGCCCACCATGTCGGCCACGAAGAACTCGCGCCCTGGCCACAGCCTTCTGGCCTCGTCCACCATATGAGGCGAGAAGTCGAAACCGGTATACCGGACGCGGGGATAGCGCCGGGCCAGGACCTCCGAGTAATGTCCCACCCCGCAACCGGCGTCCAAGAGGGTCGCCGCCCCGCCCAGTCGCTCCATCGCCCTCAGGAAATACTTGAACGGCGGGTGGGTCTCCCAATCCGGCTTGGCCAGGTCCTCCAGGGCCAGCGCCCCCATCGCCTCCGCCACCCCCGCGTCCAGCCAACTCTTGTAAGGGTCTACCATTTCGACTGCGCCCCCCTGATGGCCGCCACGTAAGGCTTATAAACGTGCTCGCGCTGCCAACCGCTCACCTCGTAGGTGCTGGGGTACATCTGATTCTCTCCCTGGAAACCGTGATAGTGCCACCACAGGAGCGGCTCGCCGCCCACGCGGACCTGGCCGTCCTCGACGGAATACCTGCGGTGCTCCGCATTCCACGGGGCGCGGTTGGCCCCTGGGTGCTGAATGGCGTGGACGTGCCACCGCTTCTCAAGAACGCTGTCCCAGTATTTCTGGTCGCAGAATCTCTCTGGGTGGTCGGGCTCGTGCCGGAGGTAGCACCATTCTAGGCAGAGCCGCCGCCACTCCCCGATGCAGGCCAGCCCGTCGTCGTCTCTCTTGGCGTGGACCAGGCCGACGTTGTACTTGCCGTTGCGCTCGAACCCCTTCAGCCTGGGCGGGAAGTCGTGCGGCGTGATGGCCAGGGAACGGCCGCCTATCTCTTGGAAAACCGGCTCCGGATCGGCGAAGAACATGATGTCGGCGTCCAGGTAGTTGACGTGGTCCACCGGGCCGTTCCTGAGCACGAACAGCATCCAGCCGGGCGTGCAAGTCCAGTAGAACTCCCGCAGGCTCCTGGTGGCTCGCGCGGCCCGCAGCGCGTCGTCCTCGAAGCTGGCCATGCCGATGATGCTGACGTTCGGCAAGGCCAACTTGACCAGGCCGTTCACGACGGCGTCGTCGAGGGCCAGGACCCACAGGTGGTATTCCGGGCAATGGCGCTCCAGCGACTCCCACAGAACATAGCCTTTGTGACGGTAGGCCCAGTCGAAGTAAGTGCAAAAGTACCTCAACCTAAACTCCTCGCGTACTCTAAATCGCCTGGGGTATTGACGTTCACCGCATGGCCCTGGGTGAGAACAAGCTGGCAACCTATAAACCCGAATGTCGCACTGAGCTCAGTGAATTTTGAAATCGTAGGAATTCTATCTAGCGTCGGCCTGGATAGGTGAGCTACCCCACCAAACGAAAAACCTCTTGGGTCTGGAGGTGTTGCGACACTGGCCCTGACCGCAACACCCTCTTCAAAATACAGGCGTGTCCCCCGCCCATCGTATGGTTTCACAACGGCCACAGAATCTGGCTTGTCCAGAACGCACTGCACTACTTCATTACTGATGAACATGTCAGCATAGGTCATTACTAAACTCTTCTCAAGTGGGAACATCTGTGATGCAAGATGAAGTGAGTACAGGCTGCCTGTCTCAAAATATTGACTGTTAAACACGTACGCCGCCCTAACCGCTTGCATGACCATCGTGGCTCGATAGCCCACGACAATAACTACATCAAGGCTATTTCCCTTGAGAATGCGAATCTGTCTCTCAAGTATGGATTCATCCCCGACCTTCAACAACGACTTGGGCAGGGGGAATCCCATGCGTTCCCCCTTGCCAGCGGCAAGCACGATGGCCTTCATCTGTGCGACTTGCACCTCCTGCAAATGTCAAGGAATCTGTCGCCAACCGAAAGCCGGTTGTACGTCTCCCGAACCCGTGAAGAAAACAGAATCTCCTCAAGCGTCCCGTCAGTGAGGCTCCCGAAAGTGTGGCGGTACTTCCAATCCATGCAGCAAAGTCCGACCTCGGCGTCCCGCGTGATGACGACTTGGCCCAGCGGTGCCCGACACGGAACGTTGCGATCCACATACGGTGCCGCATAAATCTTCAACCTGTCGTCCAAGCCCCCGCGATCCATGTAAGTGACGCCCGGCCAATCCCTGGCCTCCACGTCGCCGTACAGAGTCACGACGATGTGGTTCACCCCCGCCTCCATAAGCTCTTGGGCCAGACCCCGTGTCAGGTAGTGCCCGTTAGTCTCGATAATGACCTGTGACTCCGGGCAACAGTCTTTAGCCTTGCCTATGAACAGAAACAGGCGCGGGTCAATCAGGGGCTCGTTGTATTGGTTGAAATAAATCTTGCCGCCATAGCCGTACTTCCCCAGCGTCTTAAGAACGCCATATACCGTTTCCATAGAGATGATCTTGGGCTCCCTGACCCGCCAGGTCGAAGCCATTTCCAGATGCAACGGACATTTCTTGTGAAGCCACGAATACTGGCACAGGTTCGACAGCTCTATGGCGACGCCGGTCGTGAACTCGAAGGGATTCACAGAACCCTCGCCCTGAGCCATCGGCTCGTCAAGTCAAGCGACAGGACTACGAACAAGATGATGCAGATGATCATGCTCGTCTTGCCATAGTCGAACAATCCCATAGAGGCTGTCAATTCCAGCCCCAATCCACCCGCTCCGGCCACGCCCAGCAACGTGGCCTGCCGGAAACTGGACTCGAAACGGTAGAGCAGGAAGGACAACGCGGCGTTGGCTTGCGCTGGCAGAAAGATGTATACGTAGCCTTGAAACTTGTTCGCGCCGTCTATGGCGGCGGCGTCCATGATCTCCGGCTCCGTCGCTTCCAGATTCTCGGACAGTAGCTTCCCAAGCACGCCGCCGGAATAAATCCACACGCCCATTATCCCGGCGAGCGAGCCGAGCCCGACGGCGGCCACGAAAAGGATGCCCAGGATCATGGCGGGGATACTGCGCATGGCAAGCAGCATGGTCCGCCCGCACAGGTACACAATCCAGTTCTGCGTCATGTTCCAACTGGCCGCCCATGCCAGTGGGATTGCCGAGAGAAAACCCAGCGTCGTGCCGAACAGCGCGATCTTCGCCGTCTGCCAAAGCGCCGGCAGGAGACCGGGCAACGCCCGGAAATCGGGGGGCCACAGCTTGGACAGATACCGCAGTATCCTCGGCATCCCCGTGCATATCTCGAACGCATCCCCGCTGAATATCATGGCGGCAAGGAGCAAGATAGTAAGCCATGAAAGGAATCGGGCCGCGGTCATTCAACCAAGCCCTCTTCCATCAGGACGCGGACGTAGTCGTAGTCGGAATCTGCCCCTGGCACGAACCCCTTGACTTGGTCGCACCCGGCGAACGCTTCATCTGAAAGGCTGAGCAATGCATTTCTAACACGTTCTTTCAGTCTGGAATCCATGTCCGCCCTGACTCCCCAGCAATTCATGGGAATGGGCGGCGTGGTCGCCAAAATCACAAAGTCCTCGCCCGGCACCCCCGCCCCCTGGCTGACGGCCAGATTGGTCCGCCAGTCGTTCGTGCCGCCAGCGTCCACGCTGCCCGCGACGACAGCCTCCAGCACGGCTGGGTGGCTACCGAGAAACCCATACTCGGCCAAGTCATCCAACTCAATGCCATTCTCCTTCATGTTGACCACGTTGGACAGGTAACCAGACGTGGAGCCGATGTCGGGGAAGGCCATCGTCTTACCCTTGAGTTGGTTGAATGTGAACGGTTCGTCCCAGATACCGGGGCGACCGATGATGATGCCGTGACACTCGGCGATGCCCTCCGGGTTGATCTCTCTCACCAAGGGCTCAACGCCGATCTGCTCATGAGCCTGGATATAGGGCATCCCACCCAGGCGGGCCATGTCCGCCGTGCCGTTGGCCAGTGCCTCGACCACGGCTGCGTATTCCGTCGTAGTCTGCATCTCTACGTCCACGCCTAGTTTTTCCTCCAGCTCTGCGATGACGCCGCCATAAGCGGCTATGGCCGTAGCCGAATCAATGCCCGGCGCGGGCGAGAACACAATACGAAGCGTCTCTCTCCGCGTTGGCGCACATGCGGCCAACACCAGGACCAGCAATACAAAGGATTTCCTAAAATTCATAACCGAACCTCCTTATCAATTCCCCGTCCATCCGGGCCACCAACGCCTTGCTTTCTTCGTTGTAATACTCTTGGTATGGATGCACTGCTTCCCAACGTGTGCGCTTTAAGTTGGGATCCGGGTGCCTGTCAACCCTGGCAGTGCCGACACTTCTTATAATTTGATCCGCTTCCTCCGCTGTGACCAAGTCTGGCACGATGCCGACTTTGGCAAAGACCGGGACGATACCGCTATACCAGTCTTCCATACGCACGATGTAATCCGCCTTGTCGGCCTGCATCATTTCCCAATAGATGGTCAGCGACACACACGAGCCGTGGCGTTTTTGCGAAACCAATTTCACATATTCATTGAAGTCCCCCTGAAAATGCGTGTAATCAACGACGCGAACCCACGACCAGAAGGCGACGTACCATGACCACGGATTGCGTATGAAGGCGATGGCTGGCGGGACCAGCAACCCGCGACTGGTGTACGTCTCAGCTAAATGCTTGTAAGCCAAATGTTTTGCCTTCACAGCCCCTATCGGCTTTAATCCATGCTTTCGCAACTCTCTCAGGATGCGATCAAAAGCAGTTCCGCCGCATCGCGTCACATGAAGGTGTATCAGTCTATCGTGCGTGGGCATTTCGGCGTTGAGGTCGTTGTATTCAATCAAAGGTGTACCCAAAACCTTTTATTATAATCTCGTCCCACTCTTCCACCCAACGGCGGTTTTCTTCGGTGTAATATCTTTTGTAGTCGCCGGGCGGCTCTCCTTCGGGCGTCAATGCGGGGCGATAATGCCACTCTTGCGAGATAAAATACCTGACGATCTCCTCGGCGGTCATTCGCTCGACGGGTCCCTGGCCGCAGGCGTCGTAAACGGCCATGACGTTGTCTCTTGCATACTTCAATACAATGCGGACGATCTCATCGAATAGATTCTCGAACCGGATAACGTCATCGGCGTCATTCGCTCCCAGCCACTCCATTAGGCACCACGTCTGGGTACGAAAGTCCGGAAACCTTTCGCCTCTTCGTACCTCCTCCAGATATTCACTGAAGCTGCCAAAAAAACAGGTCATGGGGTGGCCCCTCACACGGCACCATCGCTCCACGTACCATTCCCACGGATTGCGGACGATGGTTACCGCTGGCGGCATTGATATGCCAAGTTGCCTGACAAGAACCTTATACTCATCATAGGTTCCATGTTCCGGGTCGGCATAAATCAATATCCCCGGCAATCTTCTGAGAACCCCTGTCAAGACCTTCCCGCCTGAGCGTGGCGGACGCAGGACAGCCAATCGGTCAGTCAGCATCTTTCACCAAGCACCGCCCGTCCACCTTGTATCCCTCTCGGAGCAACTTCTCACAAAGCGAAGCCAAACCGAAATGGCCCCACCACGTCCCGAAGCAGACGGTGTCTTGCAAGGCTGCATTTGGGGCGATTTCTTGGCCGTACCATGACGAGGAATAGTCGCGCTGCATCTGGGCCTGAAGCTGAGACGAAAGCGTCCTGAGTCTCCACCCGTGTTCTCCGAACTGCGGATTGCGGACTTTGGCCACTTCCGGCGCAACTCTTTTCAGGATTTGATGGCGATAGGACCCAACCTGCGATTCCTGTTGGCCCAGCCCGTATTCATGCAGGACGCGGATCATATCGGGGACCAAGTAGGGAAACACCCATTCCCCCTTGACGGGGGCGAAAAAGTAAGGGTGATAAGGCAGGACGCGAAACACCCAGTCCAGCCCAGGGCCGTTGACCAGCGCATGCGTCACGTCGTTGGCGAGGTAGCCGGAAAAACATTGCAGCTCGCCGTCGTCTTCAGGGATGAGGCCCTCCTCCTGGAGGTAGTCAACAGGATCGTACCAATAATTGAAACACCTGGCCCACAGGCCCCCGTTCTGCCGCTTCCACGCGTCCTCGAAGCGGCACGATCTGGCATGGTGATTCTCAAACAGCGGCTTTACGCCGCCCCCGTAAACCGCGAACTTGGAGCGTTCCCATCCCTCCGCTTCCAGTGCCATCCGTGAGTGCCTGTGCTCCCCCTCCACCTCCACGAACAGTATTTCGCCCAGCCATTCCGGGCCGTTCTTTTCAAATAGTTTCCTGATCGTGTGAGAAATCAGGCGGCTGTCGTAGCCCCCGGAGTGCAAGACGACATGAAATCGCCCCGGCGTCCAGGCTCCCTCCACCACACCCACGAAGGCATCATAGAGTAGGTCCAAGAACTTTCCTCTACCGATTTTTTTCCTGTCCGGCGGGTCGGCGGCCAGCGCCTCCATCTCCTCGCCCCACGTCGCCTCCGGGGGCATCATGTCGATCTCGCGGAACATCGTCTTGCAATGCCGCTGCCTGGGGTCGACGCCGTAGCCGGTCTCGTAAATCCGAAAGTACGGCTCCCTTCTGAGAGTCAGCACGTCCGGCAGTATCTCGTGGATCCAGGGCGATTGCCCAACGCTACTCTTGAATAGATTCATAACTATCCCAACTTCCCCAAGTAATGCGCGAACGTCCCCGGTATGGCCTCCTTGCGGAAATACTCCAGCCACACCCACCGGGCCTCCTCGCCGTGCGCCCGCAACTGCGCGTCGGTGTGGGTATCCAAAATCTGCTTGACGCGTTCGTTCATGACCGGCGCGTCGCTCTCCGGGAAGACGAACATGAATTTGCTGTAATCCACGAAGTCCTCGAAGGGCAGCTCGTACTCGTCTCCCATCCAGACGGGCGGCCTCCCTGCGCTCATGGCCTCCCAAGTCCGGTAGGCGTCCAGCTCGACCCCTCGCGGGCTGAGCGCCAGCTTGCTCTGCGCGAAGGCGTTGACGAACTCTTCCCGGCGCTCCCGCCACTGCTCCGTACCTTCGGGGATGTAGCCGAAGAAGTCGTCATAAAAGCGCATGAGGGACTTGATGGACTTGTCATCGGCCACGGCGTGGCAGGCCCGACGCCGCACGTCGCAGGCCCCGTCCCTGCCGACGAAGCAGACGTCGTAAGGCAGCGTGCCGAAGTCCGCCGGTTCCGGCTCGAAATCGTCCACGAAATGGGGCACGCTGACCGTCAGCGGGTTGGGGTCCCTGCGCGACTTCACGGCGCGGAACAGGACCGACGGCAAACCCCAGTCGTCCGAGCACGCGCTGTAGTCGTGGAAGAACCAGCGGTGCTCGTTGCCCCGGTAGTCCGGCAGGGACTGGACGAACGAGCGGACGTATTCCGCCCCGCCGCCGTGCCCGCCCCCGCTGTCCCACCAGATGAGGCCGAGGTCGACCGGGGTGTAGAGCCAGTCGGCCCCGTCCGGGCCGGGGACGAACTCGAAATGCTCTCCCGTCCCTGGGTTGTCCAGCAGGATGTCGCGCTTGGCCCTGGGGTGGTTGGTCAGGCAGGCGTGGACTTTGATCACAGCGCTCTCTTTTTTACATCCTTCCGTGGCCTTAGCTTGAGACATTCCGGGCAAGTCACGTTGTGCCAATAGGCGCTGTGCGCCACCCGTGTCCCCGGCAACCCGCACGCAGTGTTCCAATTGAAGCCCTTCAGAGGTTGCCGCGATGCGGGCCAGACCCAAAAATGAATTACACCCTTCTCCCCAGCACGTTCGCCAAAACCCATCTCGGCCCCCTATAACATTTCCTCCAAATACCTCAACACCATGTCGTCCCACCTGGCCGGGGCCAGCCAGTCCGCCCAGGCCCGCCGCGCCCTGTGCGCCATTTCCCGCATACAGGACTGCGGGCGGCAACGTTCGTTGATGGCCATGATCTCCCCGGCCACAGACGCGGCCCTGGCCTCCGGCACTTGAAAGGAGCAGGCATCCCAGTCCACGTATTCGGGCATGGGCAGCGCGTAGTCGTCGGCCAAGACGACGGGGATGCGGCCCGCGCTCATAGCCTCGAACAGCCGGTAAGAGTGCTGGCCCGCGCCCCTGGGGGCCAGCACCAGCCTGGACTGCTTCAGCGCGTCTATGAAAATCTGCCTGCGCTGGTCCCCCTCCGGCGTGCCCTCGTAGCGGCCCCAGTGCCTATTGACGGTGTCCAGGTAGCAGTTCAGTCCGGGGCAGGCCCTCAGCGAGTCCAGGCAGCGCCGCCGGACGCCCAGCGGGTCATGGTCCAGGCCGACGAAGCAGACGTGGTACAAAAGCTGCTCGTAGTCCATCCCGGCCAGCCGCCCGAAGTCGTCCACCGCCGGGGGCCAAGGGACCACGTTGGGGTCGCGGCGGCGCTTGTCCACCGACTGCCTGAAGACGACGGCCTGCGTCCCGATAGGGGCGTCCTCGTCCGAGTGCATCCACAGGACGTGTCGGCGCTCGTGCTTCTCCCAGGTCGGCAGCCTGGCCAGTGTGGGCAGCACGCCTCCCACTCGCTGGGGGTGCCTGCGCTCCACGTCGCCCAGCTCGACCAGGACCACGAAAGCGTCGGCCTCGGCGGGGTTCTCCGTATATTCGAGCGTGGTCGGCCTGGCCACGGGTCGGGCGGGAACGTCCAGTTCGGTATAGGCGTAGACTTTCACGTGTAATCGTCCTCGTCAAAGTGCTCCGACGCCAGCACGAGGCACAGGGCGTCGGGGCTGAAGTTCTCCAATGTGCGGCGGGCCGTCGGCTTGACATAAAGCCCCGTCCGGGGCGAATCCAGCCGGTGGCGCTCCTCGTCCACCACCACGTCGAGGCGGCCCCGCAAGGCCACCATCACCATCCGGCAGGTCTTCATGGCGTGCCCGCCCCGCGTCTCGCCGGGCGGGACGTTTTCGATCCAGAACGCCCGCTTGACGTCGAAGGGGAGCTCGCACACCGTCAGGCCGCCCCGGTGGTCGGGATAGGTCATGAATTCAATGATCGGCAAGCTCGGCCTCCAATTTCCGCCTCAACTGCGGCAGCCTCTTCTCTATGGCCGGGGGGTGCGGGCGGTCGAATGGCCCGGTGCGGCACGGCCCCCGCGTCTCCGGCAAGAAGTCGTGGCAGCCGTTCCACCGGTCCTCTATGGCCCGCCTCTCGGCGTCGCTTCCCCGGACCCACGGGAGATACACTTGCTCGAAATAGCCGGGGATGCACCTTCCGGGGGCGACAGACTCCCGGTAGTATTCCGTCTTGGCCTTGACCTGCGACGGCCACACGTAAGAGTAATGCGGCATCCCGGCGAAGAAGGCCAGGTGGTCGTGCTCCCGCCAGGGGCGATGTTCCGGCCCGGAGGAAAGGACCGTCGGCGGGCGATGAGTCTGCCAGTTCGCGCCGGGATACCACCGCTGTACCCGGTGGAACTCGAACCCCTGCTCGAAGGAGCCCTCGCCGAAAATCCTGTCGAACCCGCCGAAGAAAGCCCAACTCCTGAAGCTGATCGAGTCCCAACGCCCCGTCTCCAAGACCTCGATCACCTTCTCGATGGTCTCCGGGTAATGGACCTCGTCCGAGTCGACGTGGAAGACGAAGTCCGCGTCGGGGCGGATCAGGGCTCCGTAGGCGCGGCACATCTCGTCTTTCTCCGACCATGGGCCATGGATCATCTGAATCTTCCCGTCCGGGTCGGGGAAGTCCCTGATGGTCTCCACCGTGCCGTCCGTGGACTCGGTGAACCCTTTTTGGACGAAATAGCCGACCGGCCCCTCGGTGACGACGATCTGCGACGCATAGGGGTAGATGGTTTCCAGGCAGGCGTCGAGAACGTAATTGCCGTTGAAGACGATCATGCCGAAGGCGATGTTCATTTTACTTCCCCATCTCTTGCCCTACTGCCTCGCCCTAAAAGCGCTGAACAATGCAGACCAACGCCCCCGTTCACACACTTGACGAATTTGCCAGTATCTCGCCTCGGCATTGTCCCATTCACAACTTGTCTCCAAAAACTGATTATAGTGCCAATTTTTGCACTTATCGCACCATTCATAGGTGGCCCTGCAATCAAGCAGTTGCCTGATACCCGATCCGAAATACCACGTCCAGCCACGCGCTACCGTCCCGGTTAGAAATAATGCGACACTAATCACAAACATCGCCAAAGGTATGCTAGACACAATACACCCCCGTCAGCCAGTGGACCTTCCAGGGCTCCCCCAGCAAGGCCCTGGCCGCCGCCTGCACCCCCGGAACGTGGGGGTTGTTAAAGTCATGCAGGCAGACGTAACCTTCCACATGGGGCAGCCAGGCCTCGATGTCGGCCCGCACGCTGCCCTCGTCGTGGGCGGCGTCTATGAAGAGCAAGCCGACCTTGCCCCCTTGCCAGTCCCGACCCGTCTCGGCGGAATCGCCCTCAACGACCACGCAGCGTTCCTGCAGGCCTATCGCCGCGATGTTCTGCTCCAAGACTTCCCGGCTGGGCGCGACCCAACCCGGATGGTCCGGGGTGAAGTTGTCCACCAGGTAGACGGTGCCCTTGCAAACGCTGGCCATGGCCAGGCCCGACCGGCCCCGGTTGGTCCCCAACTCGACGACGATGGCGCCGTCAGGAAGAGTCTCAACCAATTCGATGAGCAATTCGATGTCCTGGTCCGGCGTCTCGCCCTCGATGTCCCGCCAGTCCACTACCAGCACCCCCGTATCCGCTCTTTCAGCATGTCGTCCAGGAGGGCGAGGATCTCGTGGCCCTCGCCCAACCTGCCCGCGAGGATGCCCCTGGAACCGTCTCGGTAGACGCCGTAGCGGGTGACATTCAGGTAGGGCGCGGGGAAGTCCCGCACGACGCCCAGCATCCGCTTGCCCGACCGCCTGGCCCGCTCCGTGCCTTTCCTCTCGACGGTCCAGTGATCCTCGCCTTCCACTAGCAGGCTGATCAAATATTCCACGTCCCACATGCCGGGCTGCAAGGACAGAAGATATTCCGCCGTGGCCTTGTCGTACTCCCCGACCAGCGGCCTGTCCCCGATCTGCTGCCACTCCTGCCACTGCCTGCCGTCCAGCAGGTCGTCGGTCCAGGGCCGCAGGTTGATGTAGCCGATGGACTCGTCGTCCCGCATCATGGCCGCCAATTCGACCATCAGCGCGTTGTCTACCGGGTCCAGCAGATAATAGTCGTCCAGGAGCAGCACGACGGTCCGGGCGTCCGTCTGCCGCAGGTAAGCCAGCACGTTGCTGGCCCACAGCTTGTCCGGGCCGTAGAACCAGAATTTGTAGGGCAAGCCATCGAGCCAGGGCTGCTCCGTGCCGGCCACGATCTCCAATTCCCAGGGTCTCCCCGGCCAGCCCTCCTCCAAGAAGTGGCAGAATCCCGGTATCAATTTGCTGTACAGGTCACAGGTGACGCAGACGACTTTCACGCACACAAGACGAAGCCCCCCAAAGCATAGGACAAATAGAGGATGCTCGGCTCAGGCACCTGCCCCGGCACCTCGGCCAGAGCCCTCTCCTTGGCGCAGGGCAGCCAGCGGCTGTCGTCGTCGGCCTTGACCCAGTACCGTTCTTTCAGGACGGCGTAACCCTCCAGCAACCCCGGCAGCCTGTCCGGGCCGTAGACGCGGTGGTATTCCCCCACGACGGCGTCCACCCCGACGGGTACGGTCAGCAACATGATCCCGTCGCCGTCGAGCCGCATCCAACCTCTCAGCTTCCGCATGGCCTTCAGGTCGCCGTCCGGGTCGAGCGGGTCGCCGTAGCGCCCCAGGCCCACGTGCTCGACGGTCGAAACGTTCAGGATGTAGTCGAACGGCTCGTCGAACTCGACGGCCATGACGTCCCGCCGGACGTACCGCACGCCCTGGGGAGGCGCAATGTCCTCCAGCCCGACGGCCACGACGGAGTAGCCCTTGCTCGCGGCGTCTGCGGACAGGTAAAAGCCCTCCATCGGCCCGAAGTCCAGCACGCGCCTGCCCGCGCCGCACGGGGGCAGGTTCTCCATGGCAAAGCCCCACTCGATCCCCCTGTCGCCCGCAAGCGTCTTCATAAGAGCGGCCCCCCTCTGGCCCTGCGGTACAGCTCTTCGTCGTCCAGCGTCCACTCAGCGTCCGATATGTGGGCGCGCGGGTACTTGGCGTGCTCCTTGAACAGGTCCTCGTTGTGCTTGTAGTCGCCCCATTCTTCCTGGTGTCCGCTCCTGGCCTCGTAGCCGTGGCGGGCGTCCCTCTCGTGCTCCTGGTGGATGGCGGCCACGACCAACGTGGCGTCCACCACGGGGACGCGCTGCGCGGCGTAGGACAGAGCCCAGTTGTCCCAAAACGGCACGCCCACGTAGAAGTTCAGCATGGCATCGAACAGGTCGCCGTTGCGGTAGGCGAAATAGTCCATCGCGCCCAGGCTGTGCCGCTCCCCGGTGCGGCAGGCGAACTCGCACAGCTTCTCTTCCCATCCGGGGCCGAAAGACCATTCCTTGTCGAGCCGTATGTCTATCCGCCCGCCCACCATGAGGAAGTCGCCGAGCTCCCGCGCGCAGCGGACGACGGCTTCCGGCAGGTGCAGGAACATCATGTCGGCGTTGGTCCAGCACAGCAGGCCGTTGGAGGCCCTCGCCCTGGCCTTGGCGAAGACGTCGCTCAGGACCGGCCTGCCCCTGGGACTGACGGCCACGCCGGGGACGTGGACGCAGCCGAACTCCCCGGCGGCCTCGGCCACTCCGGGATCGTCGCCCAACAAGATGATCTCGGGGCGCGGCGTGAGGCGCGCCCAGGTGTTGAGCGCGTTCCTCTGGATAACGTTCCGGTAGCCCTCGAAGGCGCAGGGAACGGAGAACAAAGTTATCATTGTCGCGCCTTTCCGAACCGGTGCTCCACCACCGTGCCCCGATGGCTGTTGAAGTCCGGCCCCAGCAGCCAGACCTTGACGGGATGCTTCTCCAACGCCCTCAGCAGCGCCCCCTGGTCGTGCAGCCTGAAGCGTTCCCACTCCCGCCGCCACTCGGCGAAAAGCCGCTCCGTGCCGTCCGTGCGCCGGAACCACATCACGCCGGTGTTGAGCATCAGCGGCCAACCGTCGGCCAGTTCGTCCTGGGTGACGCGCCGCTCTTCCTCGGTCAGGCTGTGCAGGGGTTGGGATTGCCCCTCGCTGGGCACGATGACCAGCTCCCACCCGTCGTCCAGGATGCGGAATCCCGCGTCCAACCTGCCGCGCACGCGGGTGTCGGCGTCCAGGTAAAGCGTCCGCTCGAACGGCGACAGGGGCAGCAGGTTGACCTTGGCCCACCGGCCTGGCATCCCCCGGTCGGGCCAGCTCACGCGCCGCGCGCCTTCCACCTCGTCGCCGACGACGGCGACCGGCCAGTCGTGGTGCCGCCGCAGGGACTCGATGCTCTCCGTCGCCTCCCCGACGGCGCGGGCTCCGTATGCGACGTACAGGACGCCCTCACGGGAACCCGCCATGCGGCATCCACCGGACTTGCAGACTTTGCCAGTTGGACGGCAACGCCTGGATCACCGCCGCGCTCCGGTACAGCGACCTCAGGAAGCCGTGCCGCTCGTCGTTGCCGGCGGCGATCTCTTTGGCCCACAAGCCGACGAGCCTTTTCGTGGCGGAGGTGCGCCGCAGCCACACCAGGCGGGGATCGTAGACCGGCGTCCGCAGGTCCCTCACCACCTGCACGGTCCTGTCCCGCTCGTCCTCGCTGCCCACGTCGGCTGCCGTCGTCGTCTCGCCCGCCAGCATGGCCAGCACTTCCCACCCCTCGATCCTGGATTCGCGGCAGCGGGACAGCCCCGACTCGACCGCCCGCGGGGTCACCGGCAGGGACGGTTCCCATATCACGGTGAAGTCGAACGGCAGCCGGAGGTTGCCGTCAACGAATGCCAGCTTGGTGGTCAGGTCCCCGAACTCCGACAGTTCGGGGTGCCCTCCCCTCACCAACACACCGCTGTGGGCGTAGTCCACCGAGACGATCCGCCTGTCGGGTCGCGGAATCTCGACCCGGCCCTGCGCCAGCCACACCCGCGCTTGTTGCTTGCCGACTTGAATCCAGTCGCCGGGGTAAGCGATCTCCTGTATGCCTCTCACGTCGTATGTCAGCGTGGACAGGACGCGGACCCACTTTTTGGCCATTTCCTACCCGGAGGGGGCAACCCCGCGGGGCCGCCCCCTCTCCTCACGATATCAGTCTATCCGCTCCGTCCAGTTCGTGGTCGGGACTGCCTTGAAGCGCGATACGCACCCGTACAGGACGGCGGCGTATTCGACGGCTCCGCCAGCGATGACGACCTGGAACCGCACGTGCTCGAAGCCTCTGTCAACGTCCAACTCCTCGGTCTGCAACTCGATGCAGACCAGGTCGTCCCCGTCCCCGGTGGCCTGGACCAACGGCGTGATGGCCTTGGCCCCCGCCGTCTTCGACGACGTGATGGCCTTGGCCCCGGTGCCCCCCGGCCCCCGTGCCTGCTGGAGCGCGCAGTTCAGGGTGGCACCCTGCTGCATCTCGCCCACGTTCAGCACCAGCCAGGCCCGGTGGTAGTTCTGCAAGCTCACCCACGCCGAGTTGTGCGTGCCGATGGCCTGGCTGTCCGCGTACTCGATGGCCAGCGGATACATCAGTTCCGACAATTCTGCCGTGTAACTCATCTGTTCACCTCCTGTTAGCTGCCGACCGGCCCGCCCAGGATCACGAACGGCGAAACGGTCGTGGTCTGGTCCTGGTACGTCAGCGGCGCCGACAGCCAGGGCTGGCCGTCCACGCGGTGCACGGCACGCCACGAGGTCTGGTCATAGCGCCAGTAGTCGTACTCGGTGCTCTCGATGGTCGTGGCCTGCCGGTCGCCGATCAAGTAGTAGTTGAAGTCGGCCAGCAGCACGTCGCCCTGGGCTCCCAAGACCGGGCTCTTCTCCGACCAGATGACGGGAAGGCCCAGAAGAACGCCGGGCACCCCGTCCCGCCCGCTGGGCTGCCACCAGTAAGCCGGGTTCCCGGCGGGGCCGGCCAACTGGATCATGCTGGCCATCGCCGACTGGCTGATGACCCACACGCCCCGGCCCGAAGGCAAGAAGTTCATCATCATGTTGGCCAAGTCGGCGATGCCGATGGCCCCCGCCACCGCCCGCGCCACGACGATGGTCGGCGAATTGACGGCGGTGATGACGCCGAGGGGTTGCCCCGCGCCGGTGCCGCGCAGGAAGGCGTAATCCTCCATCCAGGTGATGCACCCGGCGAAGCCCATCGGCCCCATCAGGAAGTCGGACAGGCTGATGGCCGAGTCGTCGAGCAGTTCGTCACTCGCGCGGGTGTACATGATGAGCTTGTGCGCCACGAGCTCGATCTGCTTGAACTGCGCCGTCGTCAGGTCCTTGGCCTGCGCCTCGGCGACCCAGTACGCCTGCATCCCGCCGAACCAGGCGGGGACGCCCGTCGTGCCGGTGGCCGTCTGGTCCAGCACGGGGATCTGCAACGCCCTGCGGCGCATCCTGATGATGGTAGCCCGGTTGCGAACGATGGACTGTTCCCCCATCACGGCCTGCAACTGCGCCAGGAACTCGGTCGGCACCAGGAACCCGCCGGACGCGCCGACCGCCTCCACCATCTGCTTCTCTTCCTGCTTGCCGCGCTTGGGCGACTTCTCGCGGAAGGGCTGCAAGCGCGGGTCGCGCCTGCGGATGTCCTGGTGCGGGTGCAGGTGGAACCACATCGTCCGCAGGTATTCCTCCCACGACTTGAACTCCGTCGGGCTCTCGCGTTGCCCCTTCTCCTCGTCCGGGCCTTGCTCGGCCTCGGTCTCACGCGCCAACTCCTGGGCGTGGTGCTCCACTTCTTTCAATTGCAGGGCTTGGGCCTTCAGCTCCATGGCTCGCGTCTGCATCCCCTCGACCTTTTGTTTCTCCTCCATCGGAGCGTCCGGGTCGGAAAGGATTTCGGTCACTTGCCCGAAGAGATGGTCGGCCTCGCCCAGCATGTCTTTCCAATGCATTTTCACACCTCCATAGCTATGCTGATTCGTTCTCGTTCCGCTTCGATGAGCTTCAGCATTTCCCCGGTGGGTGCCGCTTCGTTCTGCGGCCCGGCCTCGTCGGAGGTGGGTGCTTCGCCGGGCGGCGGCCCGGCCTTGCCTCGCTCTTCCATTATGTCGATCCCCGCCGATTCCAACGCTTCCAGCAGCGATGTCACGGCGGCCTTGATCCGGTTCGCGTTGGCCGTGGAAAGCACGCGGCCTTCTTTGACGGCCTTGATTTCGCTTTCTGTAATTTGGTGGTGCTTGCCCTCGCCGTCTTGCCAGACCAGCTTCAGCTCGCCCGCGTCGACATGGCGGGCGACGGTCACGCCCCCGCGTTCCTTGTCGTCCGTCGCGCCGGGCTCACGGTCTTCTTTCCCCTCATGATCTGCGTCGCTGGCTTTCTCCCAGGGCGGCACGATGCTGTCGTCGTCGAACTCACGCCGCATCCTGGCGTAGTACCCGGCGATGCGAGACTTGATTTTCGCCTGGTCGGCGGCGGGAATGTCCGCCCCGCCCCTCGCGCCCTGCAGCACGCCGGCCACGGCGAAAAGGCCGCGCGGGACGGCCTTGACTTGCCCGCCCACCACGTCGCAGAAAAGCAGCTTGTAGGCAGTAAAGTTGTCGGCGTTCCCGGCGTCGTACCAGAAGTGGCAGGAACGGTACTTCGCGTTCGGCCCTTCCTCGGCCCCCGCCCACGCCCTGACGCGCTTCTGGGCGGCGACGTTATCCCACGCCCGGCCCCTGTCGGCCAACGGCCAGTCAGTCTTGCCGGAGACGCCCTTGGCGTCCCTTTCCTCCTCCTCGCTCTTCCCCGGCCCCGGCCTCTCGGCGCGGCGCATTTCCCCGCCGCACTTGGGGCACTTCACGTCCCGGCAGTGCTCGTCGCTCTCTATCGTGTGGCCGCACTCCAGGCACTCGCACAGGTACGGCCCCCCGTCGTCGTCCTGCTTCGGCGGGGCGTCCTTCTTGTGGTCGTCCACCCACTCCTGGGCTTCCTCGACGCTGAACTTGTCCTTGTCAAAAACGTAGCTCTGGACAGTCATGGTCGTTTCGCCCTTCAGCTTGCCGACGACGGCTTGGATGCCATTGTCCGCCGCGCCGATGCTGATAGTGCGGAACGAGCCTTCCTGGAAGTCGCCGGGGTCGCGCACCCGGATGCGGATGGTGTTCTCGGTCACGTCGGGGGCGGGCTTGTCCTCGGAGGGCTGGGCTTTGGCGGAGGTGGTGGTAGTGGCGGAATTCATCGCAAAAATGACGGGGCTGATTTCGTAAAGCTTCACCGTGCGGAGATTCCTGACAGTAACGTTCTTGCCATTCCTGTCCACGCTGGTGAAGTCATAATCCAGAGCGTCGTAGCCGAAGCTCCATTCTTCCGCTGCCCCGTTTTTCAGGCGGCTGAAAACACCACGCCCCTCCGGCGTGTCCATGAGCATTTGGATTTTGGCGAACGCGCCGCCCGTCGCTTCAGGCGTTTTCTCCAGTACTTCAGGCGGCAATTGATCCCGTCCCACTTCCGCCAACACCAACGGCTTGCCGACTATCCGCATGATAGAGTCTGCCTGGTGGTTGTCCAACACCTTGACCTTGTGCCCCCGTTCGGTGAACGTCTTGGTGAACGCACCGAGGTGCAAAATGTCATCTCCCTCATCCACGTTGCCGAAAATCGCGAAGAAGGCCTCGATGATGCCCTGGTCCTCGTCAGTCTTGGTGATGAACGCGGGAAAGGTTTTGTGTTCTATCTTCCTTTCTGTCATTTTCTCACCCCCTTTGCCGTGTGCCATCGGGCAGTGGGCGGTGGATTATGTTTAGTTGCGGGAAACAAAAAAAGCCCCTTGTCCGCTTGGTTCTCCGTAGCGGTCAAGGGGCCGTGTGATTCAATCAGTGGGCCGGGCTATCCAGTTGTCAAAAACAGAAACGGCCCGCGTCGCGTGTCGGTGGCGACTGCGGGCCGTGTGCTTGGCAGTGGGCCGGGTTATGAGATTACAGCTTCTCAGGCTTGTATCCGATCACCAGTTCGGCCACGAGGTACACGAGCGCCGTCAGGTGCCGGATCATCTGGCTGAATATCTCCAGTTTGCGCTTCTTGTCCATCATCTTACCATAAATGCGGGCGTTTGTCAAGAATCCCTTAGAGCCACTTTCCGGAAAATATCCCGTCCTGATTGCCAAGTAATCACTTCCATAAGGGCATAAAAGGCATGTTCAAAGGGGATGACAGTTGTGGCCGCCAATCTGTAAGCTTGTAATACTACTTGCTCCGCATTCTCGATATATTCTGGATTGCTGATGCCAGCAGCAAGGGCTCTATATTTAGCTTCCCATTCTGTCATTATTTCGTCTCGCTCATTTGTCTTGTTCGCCTGAAAACGAAAGAGCCATTTTCATATCCCTAATCATATCCTCAATCCGTTCATTCCCCTTCACCTAAAACCTTTGCCAGCAACTCTTGTTGTATCTTCAACTGGGCGTCAATGTAGGCGCGGTAAAACTGGCGATAACGACCTGGGAACAGAAAGCGATAAAGCCGAGTGCTAGTAGGGCCGCCGTACATTTTCTTTTTCAGCGCGGCGTATTCCGACCACGATGGCAGGCTTTTCAATTGGATGCGAATACCCAGGCTCTCAATGATAACTCGCGTCCCCTTCTTAATGCCTTCTGCCAACGCGTCGACGGCGGCGTCGTAATCAAGATGTTCCATGTAATCAGTGTTCATTTCGTCTCGCTCGGCCCCACGACGGTGTTCGGCAAAGTGCCGCGCCGCAAGTCCTCTGGCCCTGGCTCGCAGTCGCACCGCCTCACGTCCGGCGCGTTCACCGCCCCGCAGCGCAGGCAGAGCCAGCCGGTGGGGATTTCTTTTTCTTCATCATAATACACTGCTATTACCTTGTCCACCATTTCTATGAATTCTCCTTCTTCCACCGTCAAGTCGCGTTTCATGGCATCTTCTTTGATAGCTATAATACGAGCAAGAATATCAACCAGCTTAGCATATTCATCCTCCCACCATACCTGTCCATGTTTATGCGTCGCCGTCGTCTCGCTCATTCGTCCCTCATAAAGATGTCCCGACAAATAGAAAATGAAAGGGATGTCATCATTGGTTCCAATTTCTAATACGGGTCCCCACGCTTGGAAAAGTTGTTTGCCAAGCCTTTTTGTCATCGTTATTTTAAGAAGGTAGGGAAATTCATCATAGCTATCATTGATTGCACCTGTTACAAATTCTACGAACATTTCCCCTCCAACGCACACACGGGCGCGGCCAGCCGCTTCCGCTTCGCCCTCGCCAGCCGCTCCCTGTAGTCGGCCTCCATCAGCGCGATGGCCTCGTATAGGTTGCCGCCCGTCCAACCGCCCGCCAAGGAGACGCCGTGCCGCTTCATCCAGCCCACGTCGGCCATCGTCAGGTCCTTCTTCGCCAACTCGACGACGGGTTCATAGCTGGCGGCCTCCGGGTACTTGTTGATGATCTGTAATAGTTTCTGCCGAGCCACGTCGCCCTCCGGCTTGCCGCGCTGGTCGTCGGCCAGGCGGGCCAGGGCGCGGACTTTGCGCTTCCAGCGGTTCATCCCTCTGCCTCCTCCGCAAGTTCCCGGTTGATCCCGTCTATCATCTTCTTCGTTCATTTCTCTTTTCTGGCCCGCTCCCAGTCGGCTAACCGCCGCAGCGCCTTGACGTCCCGCCACGTGGGGAGCGCGCCTTCATGCTGCTCCGCCAGCCGCCACACGGCCAGCGTGACGACGGCGCGCCGGTAAGCGACGTCCAGCAGCTTTCCGAAGCGGTGCCAGAGGTAGCGCAAGTCGGTGACGAAGCCCCGGTCGCGGATGGCGACGATGACGTCATATTGCCAGGAATCTGGTTCCAGCACCCGCAGCTTGAACGGCCCGAACTCGAACCGGTCCCCTGGCTGGCATGGAAACTCGTCATATCGGGCTTGGCAAACCTTGGCGGCGTCCAACAAAAGGCGCTCGGAGAATCTGGCAATATCGCCGCCCGTCCATTTGTAACCGTAGCGCTCCACGCCGCCCAGGGCGTCGTAATGGGCTTCTACCTCGATCAAGCCTTCCTTCTTACTCATCTTGCCACCTATCCCATATTCTATCACACAACTCCTGCACGGCCAATTGCGTCTTCTCCAGCCGCTTGTTGGCCTTTTCCGCTTGCTTGTGGATCACGGCCACGCCGCACAGGACGAAGAACAGCAGCAGGGCGACGGCGGCTTGTCCGAGGCAGAGGAGCCAGATGTTCATTCTAAGTCAAACTTCCCCGTGACTTTGAAAGCGAGGCGGCGCAAAGCACCATGCGTGCTGTCAAGACCCATTGCAACCAGGACGACAAAAAACGTATTGATGCAATTCCAGGCGAACAGAAGAGCGATGAAAGCCGCCAAGTGTTCAAGGTCGTCTTGCAGATACGCCATGAAAAAGTCAATTACACTTTCACGCATCTTGCGCCCTCCTCCAATCCAGCGCGTTCTGCCAGAAAATGTCGTGCCAGTGCAACGTCAACTCGCGGGCAAAGTCGTGCCCCAGGCCAGCATCTACCAAGGTATCATAATATGCCTTGACGAGCGGGCCGCACTGCGAGAGCATGGTTTCTGTTTCTTCGGCTTGCTTGGCGAATAGCACCGGATCAAAGTTAGACATTTGACCAATCCCCCCCAGACAGACCATGAGTTTTCTTGGTTATTATAGGTATGGTAATAACGTACATCTGCACATTGGATGAAGTGGCGGTGAAATTACATCCTCATAGTCGAACTTCATCGTCTGTTGCTTACCGTCCTCCATTTCAACCGCCATCGTGTCGCCCCGTTTCCAAAAGCTGTCGCCCACCTTGATGATCTTCTCGTGCATCTCCGCGCACCAGGGGCAACGTCGTTCGTCAATCGCTGAATACCATTGTTTGAGTTGTATCCCCCACCCGTTGTAAAGCATGTCGGCTGCCCGACCACTCGCCCTGATACTCTCAGTCCTCGATATGTTTTCGCGCCGGTAAGCCGGCATCCGCTGCTCGAACCAGGCGAAGTCCTCCGGCGAAAGGTCGCCCCCCATCCATTGCCCGAAAACTTCTTCCAAATGCTTTTGCATCGTCGGGATGCTCCACCCCTCTTCCATCGCCTGCCTGAAGACCTGGCTCATCATGTTGTCGGTAACATCAATGATTTCCTCGGTGAACGGCATCAGGTAGGAATCCAGGAACTCGCTGGTGAGTACGTTGTACACGTCGAATTCCATCCCGAACTCCGCGTTCAACTGCGTTGCCCTGTCCACTATCAGCCCCGATACGACTGGCACGAACGTCTTCCGCCAGTTGTCCTTGCCCGCCATCGCCAAATAATCGGTCACCGCCAGCAAGACCGTCCCCCAGGCCACCGTCGCCTTGTCCTGCAATGCCTTCGCCTTGCCTTCCGAGACAATGGCCAGGATCTCCCGCAGGTCGTTCCCGAACGCCTCCGCCGCCGCGTCCCCGAAGCGTTTCTCCCACGAGCGGGCCTGGGCGTCCATCTGCTTCCAGAAGGCGGCTTTCTGCTCGGCGGTCATGCGGGACTGCTCCGGCGCTTCCGTCTCTTCCTCTTGCGCTATGGCCTTGGCTTCTTCTCCCTCCGCCTGCTCCTGCGCCCCCGGCGCGCCTTCCTCGGTTTCGGACTCCGCTTCTCCCTCCTCCCCGAAGCCCCGCGCCGGGACCTCGATGAGCGTCATGGGGATCAGGTACACGTCGCCGCCCTCGACGGGGTCGAATTTGAGCACCGAGCGGTACTCGTTGCGGGTGATGCCCCCCGACTTGAAGGCCGTCGCCGCTGCTTCTTTCTTATCCGCCTCCGTCGGCGTCAGGGCAGGCACCCTGGACAGGTCGAAGGCCACGAACTCGCCGCGCTCCCCTTGCAGGTAATACTGGTAGTCCGCTTCGAACCAGCGCAGCTCCGGCGCCATCGTGTCCTCCCAGAACGCCTTGCGGGCCTCCTGGTAATTCGCGTAAGTAGCCCTGGAAAGGCCGATCCGGGTGCCGATCAGGATGGGCGGCACGCCGAAGGGTCCGGTGATGCGGGCCTCGCTGCGCTCGTCTATGACCTCGAAGCCCATCTCGTCAAAGGACAGGCCGAGGCGCTGGTACTCGCCGCCCTGGTCCAGCACGGCGATCTTGTGCATCTCGTCCGTGCCGCCGTAGATCTCCATCCACCGCTCGCGGGCGCGGGCCACGTCCACGTCCGTCATCGGCACGTCGAACTTCAGCAGGCCTGGCGGCATCGCGCCTTTCTCGAAGAAGAGCTTGAGGTACTTGGTGACCTGGTTGTCCACGTCGGCCGAGCGGGCCATGGGGGAGACGGGCGAGAGGCCGTAGCCCAGGCCGTCGAGGGGGTCGAGCGGGTTGGGAAGCTTGACGTGGATGACCTGTTGCGGCAGATAGGGCACGCCGTCGGCCTGCGATTTGCCTTCGGGCACGTAGTAGAAGCCGAGCAGCTTCTCGTCGCCGTCCCTGGCCTTCAGCGCCTTCCCGCCAGCGTCCAGAAGGGCTTTGTGTTCCCCCTTCTCTTTTTCGCCCACCCTCCACGTCGGATGGAACTTCATGGTTTTACCACGGTAGTCGGGGTGCGGGACGATGTACGTCCTGTCCGGCCGCAGCAGCCACAGCGCTTTGGGCACCGGGCCGCCGTCGGGGTCCGGTTCCACGTAGATATAGACGTTGCCCGCCAGGTTGAGGTAGACCTCGGCGATGCCTTGGAACTCGCTCCAACTCATGTAGCGGTTGGGGCGGGCCGCGAGCCGCTGCAAGGGGTGGTCGGCGGGCAGGAGCTCCGGTTCGTCCTGCGTGCCGCCGTAGGCCCGGAGCGGCGCGATGGTGATGGACCGCACCTTGTACATGATGGCCGAGTAGACGACGGCGTTCTCGTTGAAGCCCTCCTGGGCATAGGCGGTGTAGTTGACGATCTGCCACTGGGGTTGGCCCATCCTCCAGGACGACCACAGGAACGGCGCGGCCTTCGCCTCCCCTGGCCAGGTGGGGACGGCCATCGGGGCACGGGCGGCGGGGCGGCGCGGGGCCATGTAGCGCGTGCCGTAGCGCCAGAAGTCCAGCGTCCATCTCAGGCGTTCAAGGAAGTTCGGTTTGTCCATCATTATTCTCTGTCCCGGTTATAGAAACGAAAGAGCATAACTATGAAAAACGTTTGTAGCAACTCAATCATAACGAATAACCACTCGCTGTCTGTCATCCCACGAAAACACCTTTACGCTTCAAATTCGCCAACACCACCGCGTCCCCGCAGTCAGGCGAACGCTTCAATCGTTTGACGATATCCTCCTTGCTCTCTACCTGGACGCCCTGCGTGGTGATCTTCCATTTCGGTGCGGTCAGATCGGCCAGCAGTTCCGGATCGTCGGGCAGGGCCACGTCGTCGCCGTCGTGCGGGTCCAGGCTCTCCCTCATGCCCCAGTACGCCTCGGCCCGCACGTTGCGCATCTCCAGCCGCTTCGACTTGTCCCTGGCTTTGGTGCCCTCCCCGAAGTTGACGCCCTTGACGCTGAAGCCTTGGTCGCGCAAGATGTCGTAGGGCGACGAACCCCAACCGACGATGTCCAGGTTGACGGGCACGGACTTGTCCCCGCCGACGGCGCTCACCACCAAAGCCGCCGCCCTCGGCCCGTCGGTCACGGCTTTGCCGGGATGCTTCGCCAGTTCGCCGAACCAGTTACCCCAGCGCGGGGCCATGACCATCCTGTCCTTGCCGCCCCTGGCTACGTCCACGCCCAGGCAGGTCATCGGCTCTCCCGGTTTCTCCCTTTCCTTCCACCGCTCTTGGGCGAGGCGGACCCAGTCGGTCGGTATGATCTGCCAAGGGTCATCCCCGACTCCGATAGTAAAGTCTCCATATAGGAGCTGACTTCTGAGAGGCTCCGGCAATCCCTGTAGAATTGCCTCATAGCCCGTGTTAGCAAGGTAAGGGTTATCCGAAAGGCGTGCAGGTATAAAAGTGCGGCTTTTGGGCTGAATCGTTTCTCCGTCATGCTCGAACGGCTCACCGCTTTCCACCTCCACGTCCTCGTCCCCGACCCTGGCGAACCAGCGCAGTTCCCCCGGCACGGCGGGGTCGGGGTGCTTCTCGTCCAGCCAGGGAGCCCAAAATTTAATTACCCAACGTCCCGTTGCTGCTGTGGGTGGATTACCACAGGCAATCACGCGAACTCTCTGGCCAAGAATCGTAGTCCTGGCCCATGCTGTCAGAAATCTAAATTGATGCTCAGTGAAATCTGCGATTTCATCGAAGGCCACTAAATCGTGGGGACGACCTTTGAATCGAATTACATCCTTCTCGTATTGGCAACTTGCTAGTTCAAGAATACGATCACCAGGTATGTCCCTCCAAAGCCCACTGACTGAATTGTATTTTGCATTGGTGTCAGCGAGAATCTCGTGGGTTCTCAAGACCACATCGCGAAGCTGCGGAAATTCCCGGCGTAGGAGCAAGCTCTTTTTGTGGCTTGTAAGGGCTAATCCGATAAGCAGATCGCTTTTTCCCCCGCCTGCTTGCCCTCCGAAATAAAGAATATCTGCTTCAGACAAACATGCCTGAAGTTGAGGCCCAGGGAGCGGCAACCAAAGTGCTTGATCCGGATATTGATAAAGATAGGTCAACCGAGCCAATTGAGTTTTCACGCATCTTACACGTAACCAAACGATTTATACATCAGTATGCGATTAAAGGCACTCGCCTGCCCTTCGCTACCATGCAACCAGTTATGATAACCCTGACTACATACAAATAAGTTTTCGAGACGGTTATCATGTTTATTCCCATTCAAATGATGTACCAGTTCATCTGAGCACAAAGGGCGCCCAAGTTCTTTGGCTATGACAACGCGGTGCCCTAATTCATTATCAACAAATACATAAGGCCGATGATCGCCGTTTGCGTGCAATCTGGCAACGTGGCATTCCCAACATACCTCGGCCCGCCTTGCCATTAGCTTGCCACATCCGCAAATATTATATTGTGGGGCTTCCGAAGGGTCTATGCCTCTAGTGTCAAGTAACGCCCGGACAGCCTCACTATCAGACTCCTTAATACGTTTATGTCTTCGGCAATTCAGGCATAATGCTGATGTCTTCGCTTTCGGCGCTCCACATTCACAAAGGTTGTATTGACATGTATCACGGGGACTTCTGCCTTCGGCACTAAGCAACGCTCGCATGTTAGCACTATTGAGCCTCCACTCACGCCTCCGACACCTCAGGCATCTCTTCCCGCCAGGACTTTTGAGTCCACCACACTCAGGACAAACGTAACGCTCCGGCTTGGATGCCTGGCCTACGCCAGCACATTTACTACATCTTTTGGATGTCCGATACTTATAGCCCCCACAATCAGGGCAAATATTCACGTTCGACATCTTGTTCCTCATTAGCTTGTGCATAAATCTCGGCAAGCTGCTTTAGTGCTCGCTCCTGTTGCTCTGCCGTTAGTTGTACATTCCCTACCAGCAATGGCCCACCTTCCGCCCCGGTGATCTCCTGCCGCAATTTTCTTCCCCCTGTCTCCTTTGCTAAATCATCCAACACGCCGCGCAACTCACTAATGATAGCCGCATTGAATCGCTCAATATCTATTCGCTCAATATTCTTACCAGCGCCAATTTGCTTGACATCTGGCAACCATACATTATGATAATTCCCGTCTTCACCCTGCTCATA